>CAZKEK010000138.1:0-2884 GCA_964551805.1 uncultured Candidatus Peribacteria bacterium | reverse complement strand
AATTAATTTTCAATTTTCTATTTTCAATTTTCAATTAATGTAGTACGAAAGTCCTCCAATCTCGAAGTTCCCAAGGTCTTTTTCGTAGTAATGGAGTTCGTCCAAGAAAAGAATCAGACAAAATAATGTTCGTCGTGGATTGATATTTTTTTCGTATCTCAATTCTGCATCTGTTCTCAATCCTAGTCTAGTACCAGTTTTTCTTACTGCTACCGCATCGAAATTTGCAATTTCTACCAAGATATTTTTTGTAGTGTCCGTTACTCAGCTTTCCAAACCACCAACAACTCCTGCAAGCGCAAGGATTTTGTTTTTGTCAGCGATGACGAGATCTTTGGAAGTTAAGCTATGTTCTGTCTCAAAGAGATCAATAAATTTTTCTCCGTCTTTTGCATTTCTTACAATAATATCTCCATCGACTTTGTCTGCATCGAAGAAATGAATCGGTTGTCCACTGATATTCATAAAGAGATTGGAAAAATCTACCCAGTTATTGATAGGATTGGATCACATATCAAGCATTTGAAGTCTAGAAAAAAATGATGTTTGCTGGATATGGATATCATTGATTTCAAGGAGAGTATAGGTATTTACTCCTTCACTCTGACAAACAACCTTTCTTTTTGCACTACTACTATTTTCCAAAATCTGCATAATGTTTTCTGGTGTGCATTGCTCCTGATACTGCTTCACATTATTGAAACCAATATACTGACCTTCGACCTTCGACTTTCAACTTTCGACCACACTATAGATAGCGTTCAATTCTACTGCTGTACCAAAATGTCCAGTAAGATCAGGTCTATTGGTAAGTGATTTACTATCCACTTCCATCACTCGACTTTCCAATCGTGAAAATTTTTCTCTGAGAGCAATTCCACAATCACTATCAGTAATATCTTCTATATCTTCCGTTAATGATCGGATTCGATGTTTTTCCATATCTTCATGGATACCAAGTTCTTCTTTGCTACAAATCATCCCATTGGATTCGATTCCTCTCATTTTTCTTGGTTCGATAGTGATTCCCAGTTTTTCAAAAACTGTCCCTGGCAAAGCTACAGGTACATATAATCCTACAGCAACATTTGCTCCACCACAAACGATTTGATAGTCTCCCATGTCTCCACAATGCACCTGGCAAACATTCAATCTATCTGCATCTGGATGTTTTTCACATCAAGTAATTTTTCCGATGACAATACTAGGAGAAATAGTTCTCTGATGTACTTCTTCAATTTCGCAGGTTTTGAGAATAAGGTTTTTTGCTATGTTTTCTGGAGTATCATTGATGGAAATGAATTTTTTCAAAAGGGGAGATATATACTTCATAGTTCAGATAAATAAATAAATTTAGATGCTAGATGTATACATAGCAAAATCTCATAAAAAATAAAGTGAAATATTTCCTTCTTGCATTTTTGACGTCATTCAATAAAAAAAATAGACGAAAATAGACGAATAATAGACAAAAATTTGTCTAAAAATTGCTGTACGACAGCTACCTTTTGTCAACTATTGGCCAATAATTAAGCTATTTTTAGTCGTTTTGTTATGAAGTATGATCAATCCACTAAGTACGCCAAGACGTATAATAAATAAATTTATCAAGACATTTCTTATCGTAAAAACAAATCTTCATCAGCCATCCTACAAACATCAAGAGAAGATAATTTTTGGGTTGATTGAGAAGTGCAAAAATACGGTATTCGGGAAGAAATACGGATTCGAAAATATCCAAACGATCAAGGATTTTCAGAATTTAGTCCCTATTTCTCATTATAAAGATTTTGAACCATGGATAACCTATATGCTCAAAGGAGAAAAAGATATAACTTATCCGGGGAAGGTTGACCGATTCGCTACTTCGTCAGGGACGACCTGAGGAACCGCAAAATATATTCCGATAACAAAAGACAATCTTAGAGATTCTCATTTCAAATGAGGGCTAGAAATAGTAAGTCTCTATGTCAAAAACAATCCAAGAACACAATTTTTCCAGGGGAAATGTATCGCTATATGATGAGGGTTTAGCAAAAACCCATACACGGGAGAAGAAAATGTCGGGTTTATTTCTGCAATCTTACAAAAAGAAGCGCCATGGATGGGACAATATTTTCGTGAACCAAAACCAGAAATTTCCTATATGGAAAATTGGGAAGAAAAAGCTCAGCTTATGATAGAAGACACGATACACAAAAATATTACTTCGCTCAATGGACAACCATCGCGAGGATCAAACTTTTTGTACAAGGTATTGGAATATACAGGAAAGAAAAATATCCTCGAAGTATGGCCAAATTTTGAGTTTTTCTTTCGAGGGGGTATGGCTATAGATTTATATAGACCACAGTTAGAAAAATTGTTTGGAGGAACCAAAGTCAAACTCTACCAAGCATATAACGCTTCTGAATGATTTTTTGCTGCACAAGATTCCAATTATACGGACGATATGCTGTTGTTTACCAAACATGGTGTGTTCTATGAATTTATTCCGACAGAAGAATATGGAAAAGAAAATCCTATAGTTTTGACCTTGAATGAAGTAGAAACGGACAAAGAATATGTGATTCTGATTACCAACAATTCCGGACTACGAAGATACGTACTCGGAGATACGATAAAATTTACGACGCTCAATCCTTGGAGACCCAAAATATCAGGAAGAACAAAATATTATATCGATGTAGTAGGGGAATGTGTAACCTCAGATTATACGGACAAAGCATTGCTCGAAGCCTGCAAAAAAACGGATACTATCGCGACAGATTATATGTTGGCGCCAATCACGTATTCTGGGGGAAGTATTAGAGGTGCCTACGAATGGATTGTAGAATTTACCAAAAAAAGATCGGAAGAGCACACGTCTGAACTCCAGTCACAT
>CAZKEK010000137.1:538-2922 GCA_964551805.1 uncultured Candidatus Peribacteria bacterium | reverse complement strand
GTACCCGTTTCAAATAACAAAGCTAAAAGAGGTCTTTGGCAAGTAAATCAAAAAAAATCAAGAATATTATTTCACGAATTTCAAAACTAACCAGAGTAAAATATCCTTAGTAATTCAAACATCAAGCTATAGCAAAATAATATATTCTGTATATTTTCTGTGTTTATTATATGTATATTACGATATAATTCTATATAAATAAAATATTTAAAATAATTTTAATATTAAATTAATAGTTATGTTTGGTGCAGCTTAACTAAGGATCTACTATGGCACGTATAACAGGAGGTATCGGCAAATTTGTTTCAGGTAAGTTCGAAAGTGTTGTTTTTGTGCAGCGCGAAGGAATGACTTACATCCGTAAGTTACCCGAATACACTAAAAATTCATGGACTCCGCGACAAAAGCTGCACAGGGAACGGTTTCGCCTGGTGAATACCTTTTGCAGGCAGCATCAAATGCGGATCATTATACCGATATGGAACCTTGTTCCGGGTAAGGGCAGCGGTTACAGCCGCTTCCTGAAGGCCAACATGCCAGCTTTCGGACTGGATGGCCATTTGGCAGACCGGGCTATGTTACATTTTTCGGATGGAATATTACCGCTCCCTTACCATTTTAGAGTGGAAAAAGCGTCGGCTGAAAATGATAAAATCAATGTATCCTGGGATAATGATACTTTAAATAGCTTTAATTTCGAACAAGATGAATTGATGATGGTACCAGCCTATACCGATTGGTTTGGGGAGTTGGTGAGCACTGGTATGAGGCGAAAGGATGCCAAAGCTTCCCTCGCCCTGCCTAACGGTCCAACAAAGGTAGAGGCCGTTTACTTGTTTTTTGCTTCAAACAACCGCAAGCGATATTCGCCCGACAAATACTTTGAATTGCACTAAATTGAATGACTTGAAAAAGAGGCTAAACATGTTACTGAAAGTCATTTTGAATTATTATTTTCAGTTAAAATAGTACAATAATTGTATCTTTATCGAAAAATAGGCCGATTTTGGAACATTTAGTGCATTCTTGGGATTTATCTTGTCTTAATTCCAAATTTGGGACAGTTGTACCAAAATAAAAACAGTAGTAAAATGAATAGTTTTTATCATGATACTGTCAAACACATATTTACATTTTTTGGTACATTAGTTGATAATTAGGCGTTCAAAAGGGTTTTTATTTGCCTTTTCTAATCGTGTGATTCCACAAATGATCTAAAGAATCATTACAATCAACTGATATATCTAATTAAAAAGTAATAGGCAAAAAACATAAATGATGGAAATGGGTTAATAATAATATGGAAATATAAAATTTCTTTCCTGAATCATCTTTTAAAAATAATCAACCATTATTTAGATGTCCAATTCTGAAATATATTCTATTTGTCTGATACACAATAATATGAAAAAAGAGGATGAGACTCTTATTTAACATTATATCTACATTTTTATGAAGTTTTTATGTGAAAATGTTAAAGTTGTTTAAAAAATTTAGATATTTAACACAGATATATACTTAAGAAAAAGGGAGGAGTTTAATCATATAGCAGTTACTATTTGATCGAAAATGTATTAAAATAAGAATGGGAAATAACATTCAGGTTTTAATAGGCACATACTCAGGTTGTGACTGAAAGGGCGAAGCTTCGAGGATTTTTGAAATACTAAGATCAAAATTAATATCATTAATTAGGTAAATTGTTTTTGTAATATGAACAATGGTTAAGTATTAATTTTCCAACAATTAGTCCAAAGCCATGGTTTTTCATTTTCCTTAAAATTGTACATTTATAATTTATTAAATAATAAAATACAAAACCAAGTAATTAATCTCTAAAAGCAATCATTGTGCATCTAATCAAAATTTACATCAGTTTAATACTGGCAGGAGTTATTCTAATCCTTTATTCAGGATGCGTAACGCAGCGCAATCTGGAATATATGCAGAAAACTGATCAGACTCCAAAAGCTTTCAAGGAAGCTGAAGTGCTGGACTATCGATTAAAACCTAATGATGAACTTTTTATACAGTTTAAAAGTCTCGATGATCCTGCGGCTAATGTTTATTCAATGGTCAATGGCCAACAAAGCTTAAGTACAACAAATTTAGATCCTTATGCAGCGTCACTCTTATCATATGCGATTGATAAAGAGGGGTATCTAGAATTGCCTATACTTGGCGATATAATGGTAAAGGATAAAACACTTTCTGAGGTAAGAACATTACTTACAGATTCACTAAGCCATATATTAAGCCAACCAATAGTGACAGTTAAATTAGTCAACCGTTATATTTCTGTTTTGGGTGAAGTTAAACAACCAGGGCATTATCCATTTGCTCAGGATAAACTTTCTATTTATGATGCTGTAGGAATTGCCGGC
>CAZKEK010000137.1:0-528 GCA_964551805.1 uncultured Candidatus Peribacteria bacterium | reverse complement strand
AAATTTATGCAAATCGAAAGAATGTAACTCTTACGAGAAATGAAAAAGGAAAAAATATCTTAGTCCAAATAGATTTAACTGATCCTAACATCTTGGCCTCCGAATACTACTTCCTTAGGCCAAACGACATGATTTACATCAAGCCTATGAAAAAGAGGATATGGGGAATGCCTGATTTTCCATTTGCCATCATTTTATCTACACTTTCTGTCACACTGTTGTTTTATTCCGTCATTAAATAACTCACCTTACGCAACAAAAGTGTTAAATTAGCGAGATAAAACTTTAAGATTGTGGAAAACTTTGTTGACCTCTACACAGATTATCTTATAAGTTCAACTTCCTATGCAACCGCTACCGGAATGGCTGATTTGCTTTCATTGAGTCACGATAAAATAACCAGACAATTATCAGACGGTAATTATGATTCTAAATATTTGTGGGTGAAGGTCAAGCCGTTAATTCAGGAACTAACAATAAGTGATTCCCCTGTGGTCTTAAGTTTTGATGATTCAATAGAGGAGAAGC
>CAZKEK010000136.1:0-2945 GCA_964551805.1 uncultured Candidatus Peribacteria bacterium | reverse complement strand
TACTATTTTTGTTTTTCTTGTTCCGCTTATTTATAAATATTTTGCTTTATTGGCATTATGTTCTTCAAGCATTTTTCCGTAATGGATATTCCCTTGCATATCATGGAGATAGTAAATGTAATCCGAACTTTGTGGATTCATAACTGCGTTGATACTTTCTCGTGTTGGGTTGGAAATCGGTGTCGGTGGTAATCCACGAATTTGTCTTGTATTGTAGATATTGTTTTTGTCGTTGATGTTTCTTCCGATGACTGCCGGAGTACATGAGGTGTATGATGTTTGGAGTCCGTAACAGAGGGTGATGTCTGCGTCGATTTTCATTCAGATAGATAATCTTTTCAAAAATATTCCTGCAACGGTCGGTTTGTTATCATTGTTCCTTTCTTCTTTTTCGAGTACGCTTGCGAGAATTATCGTCTTGTATCGATCAGTTGGGTTGCTGACTTTGCTTCGTACTCTTGTTTGAAATCCTTGTAACTGTTTATTCACCAACTGTGGAATTAGTGGTTTGTTTTTGTCTATATTGTAGGTGTCCGGATACAAAAACCCCTCTAGAGTTTTCATTGTTCAATGTTCAATGTTCAATGTTCAATTATCTAAAAATGCGTAATTTTGTTCTAATGCTGCGATATTTTCGTAATTCGTTACATAATCAATAAAATCGCCTGCGCTGATGTATCCTTTTTTTGTCAACATCTCGTCTATGTCATAAAGAGATCGTCCTTCCAAAATAGTGAGACGAAGATAATCCTTTTCTGACCCCTTAAGAATGTTTTGGATGAATGATGATTTTGTGTAATTTCCACTAAAGGTGTAACTTCCTGCTTCGAGCTTAGAAAAATCAATATCGTGATTTTTGATATAGAGTTTCATGCGGATTTTTTCTATAGGTCAGAGATAGTTGAAAATTTTGTTTGCACTTTCTCCCGTTTCTATCGTTATTTTTTCGTTGAGTGTAATCTTTTTGGTGAAAAGGTAGACGCAAAAAATAATCACGATGAGTAGTATTCGTCTTCAGAATTTAATTTTTTTCTTTTGTGGCTTCATTTTTTTTGTAATAAATAAATAGTTTTGTGATGTATAGTTATATCGTTTTTTATTTCAAATCTACTTTGTCTAGTTTTTTGTCTATTTTAATCTTGAAAAAAAAAGGGAATACTTTATGCTATTTTTGTAAATAGCTAATTTTTTTATTATATAATTATTTGCGCTATGTGTTTATTTGGAAGTAAGAAAAAAAAGTATGTGTACTTTTTTGGTGAGGCAAAAGGTCTCGGAAAAGACATGTTGGGAGGTAAAGGAAAAAACCTTGCAGAAATGGTTTCATTGGGATTGCCTATTCCAAGTGGATTTACTATCACAACAGAAACATGTGATTTGTATTACAAAAACAACAAGACGTATCCACAAATAGTGTTGGATCAGATTGAAGAAAAACTCCAAAAACTCGAACACGTTATGGGAAAAAAACTTGGAGATGCAAAAGATCCTTTGTTGGTATCAGTTAGATCTGGTGCTGCTGATTCTATGCCAGGAATGATGGACACTATCCTTAATCTTGGACTTAATGATGAATCTGTACAAGGATTGATAGAAAAAACTGGAAATCCAAGATTTGCTCGAGATAGTTATAGAAGATTTTTGCAAATGTTTGGTGATGTAGTAATGGAAGTTCCTCATCATGATTTTGAACATGCATTACAATCTATAAAAGATGCTAAAGGAGTAAAATTGGATACTGATCTTGATGTAGATGATCTCAAAAAAGTTGTTGTATTGTACAAAGAAGCTATCCAAAAGGCTACAGGAAAATCTTTTCCAAGCAACCCAAGAGAACAATTACATATGGCTATCGATGCGGTTTTTGGTTCTTGGAACAATGACAGAGCTATTATCTATAGAAGAATCAATGATATTAGAGGACTTTTGGGAACTGCAGTAAATGTTCAAGCAATGGTCTTTGGAAACAAAGGAGAAACTTCTGGTACAGGAGTATGTTTTACAAGAAATCCATCAACAGGAGAACACAAATTTTATGGAGAATTTTTGATGAATGCACAAGGTGAAGATGTGGTAGCAGGAATTAGAACTCCTATGGAGATTGCAGAACTTGATAGAGTGATGCCTGATTGTTACAAAGAATTGGTAGAAATTTACCAAGGACTAGAAAAACATTATAGAGATATGCAAGATATGGAATTTACTATCGAAGAAGGAAAATTGTTTATCCTTCAAACTAGAAATGGAAAAAGAACAGCTGCAGCTGCTATCAAGATGGCTGTAGATATGGTAAAAGAATGACTTATCAATGAAAAAGAAGCTGTTCTTAGAGTAAAACCAGAACAACTTGATAGTCTTCTTCACAAACAAATAGATCCTGTAGCCAAAAAAACAGCAGAATTGCTTACCAAAGGACTTCCTGCTTCACCAGGTGCAGCCGTTGGACAAGTTGTGTTTACTGCGCAAGTTGCTCATGAACGAAATGAAGAAGGTAAAAAAGTTGTATTGGTAAGAACAGAAACATCTCCAGAAGATATTATTGGAATGCTTGCTGCTCAAGGAATATTGACTGCGAGAGGAGGAATGACTTCTCATGCTGCCGTTGTTGCTAGAGGAATGGGTAAATGTTGTGTAGCTGGTGCGGGAGAAATCGTAGTAGATGAACATGCAAAAACACTTACCGTCAAAGGAAAAGTATATAATGAAGGAGATATGATTACATTGGATGGATCAACAGGAGAAGTATTTGCTGGTGCATTGTCTGTAATGGATCCAGAATTGAGCAATGATTTTGCAACGCTTATGACATGGGCTGATAATTACAGAAAACTTCTTGTAAGAACAAACGCTGATACACCAAACGATGCTGAAGTAGCAAGAAAATTTGGTGCTCAAGGTATTGGTCTTTGTAGAACAGAACATATGTTCTTTGCTGAAGATAGAAT
>CAZKEK010000135.1:0-2955 GCA_964551805.1 uncultured Candidatus Peribacteria bacterium | reverse complement strand
CTTTCTACCTTGGTAGTTGGCATAATATTTACACGAGTAGTCGGCAAAATAAGAGAATACAAAAGATAGATAATCACCAAAACAAACAAAATTTCAAACGCAAACACCACATAAAAAATATAGTTTTTCTTGGTATACACCTGCAAATGAAATTTTTTGATATTAAAGAAAAAATCATATACAAGTCTCAAGTATTTAAGTAATTTATGTTTTTCTTGATGAAGAACAGCAAGTCACAAACTAGAAAAAAAATACTTAGATTTATCCGTTTTGGTAACAAACAAAGCATTAAGTGATTTCTTTTGGAGCAGCTCCTTTATTTCCTTTCCCCACCATTCATTATCAAAAAACGAATGTTCAGGATCGATATAAATATAGATAGTCCTTCAGTTAGGTACTTTCTCTATAGTTTTAAATATTTTGTATAAACTATGTTCTTTAAGAAAAAACAACTTCATATATGAAACCTAACAAGCTATAAAAACAATCTCTTATGATATATTAGTAGTTTTCATCCACTTCTTGTAAATCAAATAACAAACACCAGCAACAATCCAAGCAGAATATTGTTTAATATCAAACATTATACTTCCTAGAGAAAAGACTAAGTGTCTGGAATATTGCTGTCCTATCAGGACCACACTTATCATCAGCAAAAGCAAAGCAAACCCAAGCATCCCATACCCAAATTTTTTCTTTCTTAGAAACTTTATATACATCGCCACCACCAACGATCACAAAGAGAGGAAAAGTCCTATAGGATAAACCAGATTAAATTTATTCCACTGACTATCAGAATGCAATGACTTAGTCCCAATCCAAGAAATAGTAGTACTTGTTCCTATAAAATTATCTCCCATAAACAGAAAAAATCATAAAGGAATAAGGGCAAACACAAACGAAAAAAACAATATATCTGACCACACTTTTTTATTTTCCACTCTCGTTATTTTCTTGAGGAATACGGATACCGAAACAAAAATTCCTATCAACATCCCCATAAAATGAAACTTATATCCATAAGGAGAAAACAAAGTAACAAACTCAGATCAGTTGGTAGGAAATACACCAACATCAAAGATAAAATTGACATACGAACCAAGAAAATACGTCAATACAATCAGAAACGGCAACCAATAAAAAAGTTTCCAAAAATTTTGATGATATTTTTTGGTAAGATACCAAGCAACACCCAAAAACACGAGAAAAGAGATAATAATACCTATTCCCGTCATATAAAATTTAGATCACCACAAAATTAAATAGGGATACATCCAGTATATAAAAAACTAAAAATCCAAGTTCTACGTATACATACCATTTCAAAGTTCCAACATCCAAATTCTATATATTTCCAACTTCTAAATTATTTATTTGTTTCTAAATTCTGCATTCTAAATTTTATTTGTTATCTAAGGAATTCTATAATTTTTGTCTCTCTAATACCCGTTACTCTAATGATACCAGGATAATCAAGTTTTTCTTCTATCTTAGCACCAATATCTTTGAGCAATGTTTCAAGCTGCGTATCTGATATTTCTTTTGGATTTACATACACCATAATTTCTCTACCTGCTTGCATAATATGTACTTTATCGATTCCAGGTATTTCGTAAATAAGTTTTTCAAGTTCTCCCATCTTCTCGATAAAGAGCTCTTTCGTATCAAATCTTGCACCAGGTCTAGAAGCTGAAATTGCATCGGCTGCAGCGACAATCCAAGCAATAGGATGGTTGATAGGCACATCGTAATGATGCGCTTCAGCAGCATTGATAATCACAGGATCCATACCAAGCTTTTTGAGTACTTCAGCACCGATAGCTGAATGTGATTGCCCAGTAGTAGCAACAATCTTTCCAATATCATGGAAAAGTCCAGCTTTTTTGGCCAAGATAGGATCAAGACCAAGCTCTGTAGCGATCGCTTCAGAAATCTTAGCAACCTCGATACTGTGTTGTCGAAGGTTTTGTCCATAACTATATCTGAGATAATATTGTCCAATCATTTTCACCAATTCTGGTTTCATCATAGGAATATTGAGGAGAGCCAACGCTTCTTTACCTTTTTCAGCAAGAAGATTTTGCAAATCAGCGACTACTTCATTATACGTCTTTTCAATATAGAAAGGATTAATTCTTCCATCTTTGATAAGTTTTGCAAGCATAGTAGCAGCAATATATCTCTTTTCACTATCAAAAGAAGAAACCCTAACTGTCAACGGAGTATCATCCACGATAAGTTCTACTCCCGTCATTTTCTCGAAGAATCAGATATTTCTTCCTTCTCTTCCAATAAGTTTTCCTTTGATATCTTCATTTGGTAGATCAATACTTCTCGTAGTAAATTCATCTACGCTATTTACCGCAACTCTTGGCAACGCCTGAGAAACAATAATAGCAGCCTCTTTGTCAGCCTCTTCTTTGGTGATGGTTTTGAGTTTTTCTATAAATACCACCATATCTTTTTGATATTCCTTTTCTACATTGGAAAACAATTGTTCCTTTGCTTCCTCTTTGGTAAGCTTAGCTACTTCAGAAAGTTTGTTCATCTGTTGTGCAATAGCGACCTCCATTTCTTTCTGTTTTTCGGTAAGTTTAACCTTTTCTTCTTCCAATTTTTCCAATTTTTCATCCATTTTTTCTTCTCTAGCAAGCAGTCTGTTTTGGATAATATCCATTTTTTCCAATCTCTGTGTTTCAATTTTTTGTGCTTTTTCTTCAGCGATTTCTAGAACCTTATCGGCTTTCTTCTTGGCCGCATCGAGCAGCTCTTCTTCAATCTCTTTAACCTTTTCCATTCTTTTTTTAAAATCCAATGCTTTTTGAGTTAACGTTTTTTTGTATCCATAAAATCATCCCATTCATCACGCTCCCAGGGCCAAAAGAATCAAAACAATACTGAGTATATTCATAGGTAAAAAATAATTAATAGTATAATAAAAATTCGTAGCAAGAA
>CAZKEK010000134.1:0-2957 GCA_964551805.1 uncultured Candidatus Peribacteria bacterium | reverse complement strand
TTCACAACGGAATAATCCTTATTGTGAATTGCTTTAGATTGTGATGCAAATATAAGTTATAAAAACTATAATTCAACATTATATGAAAAAAATATTAGGACTTGATTTGGGGACCAATTCGATCGGTTGGGCGTTGGTGGAACAAAACTTTGAAGAAAAAGCAGGAGCCATTCTTGGCCTTGGAAGTAGAATTATTCCAATGACACAAGATGTATTAGACAAATTTGGCCAAGGTGCACCAACCAATACTCAAACAGCTGAAAGAACCAGGTTTCGTAGTATAAGAAGATTGCGTGAAAGACATTTACTGCGAAGAGAAAGATTACATAGGGTTTTAAACATACTTGGTTTTTTGCCAAAGCATTATTCTGACAAAATTGATTTCGACACCAGGCTTGGTAAGTTTGTGCCTGAGATAGAAACAAAATTGGCATATAATGAAGAAGGGGAATTTATTTTCAAAAAATCATTTGAAGAAATGATTCTAGATTTCAGAAAGACTTTACCAGATTCTTTAAATAATGGGAAAAAAGTTCCATATGATTGGACAATTTATTACTTAAGACAAAAAGCCCTTAAGGAAAAAATTGAAAAAGAAGAATTAGCATGGTTGTTATTGCATTTCAATCAAAAAAGAGGATATTATCAACTTAGAGGAGAGGAGGAAGAAGAAAATCTGAACAAATTGGTTGAGTTTCATTCCTTAAAAGTTGTTGATGTAACAGCTGATGACGCACAAAAAGGAAAGGCTGAAATTTGGTATAGTTTAATCTTAGAGAATGGCTGGATATACCGGAGAGCTAGTAAAACTCCATTATACGATTGGAAAAATAAAACTAAAGATTTTATTGTTACAACTGATCTGAATGAGAATAAGACTGTAAAAACGGATAAAGATGGTAAAGAGAAAAGAAGTTTTAGAGCACCTGGTGATGAAGATTGGACATTGTTGAAAAAGAAAACTGAATCGGAAATCCAGAAAACTAATAAAACGGTTGGACAATTCATTTATGAAACCCTTCTTCAAAATCCAAATCAAAAAATAAAAGGTAAGCTTATTCGCACAATTGAAAGAAAATTCTACAAAGAAGAACTATATCAAATTTTAAGAACCCAAATCGAATTGCATTCAGAATTAAAGAACGCTGAGTTGTATAATACTTGTGTCCAAGAGCTATACACTCATAATGAATCGCATAAAAGAAACTTGTTAAATAAAGATTTTATCCATCTTTTCATTGAAGATATTTTGTTTTATCAACGGCCGCTTAAAAGTCAGAAATCATTGGTCAGCAATTGTTCTTTCGAAAGCAGACGATTTGTGGTTGAAGGAGTTGAAAAATCAGAACCAATAAAATGTGTTTCAAAGTCGCATCCAATATATCAGGAGTTTAGGTTATGGCAATGGATTGACAATCTACGGATTTATGAAAAAGAAAGTGAGAAAGAAGCTACCAATGAAATATTGACATGCGAAGAAGAAAAAGTATTACTGTTTGAATTTTTAAACAACAGGAAAGATGTTGATCATAAGGCTCTTTTAAATTTTCTTTTAAAACCTAAAGGCTTGAAATTAAAAGACTTTCGGTGGAATTATGTGTATGATTCTGTTAAAGATGAATCAAAATCATATCCATGTAACGAAACACATTCAATGATAAAAAATCGGTTGGAAAAAGTGGGGAATGTTCCATCTGGTTTCTTAACAGCTGAAATAGAAGAAAGAATATGGCACATTATATACTCAGTTAATGATAAAATCGAATATGAAAAGGCTTTAGAAACGTTCGCTACTAAATACAAACTCGATGCAAAAAGCTTTGTAGATAGTTTTAAGAAATTCCCTCCCTTTAAAAATGATTATGGTGCATATTCCTTGAAAGCTATTAAAAAGTTATTGCCATTGATGAGAATGGGAAGATATTGGGATTTTGATAAAATTGATGCAAGAACCAGATTAAGGATTCAAAATATTTTAACCGGAGAATTTAATGAAGGCATCAAAGACAGAGTTAGAGAAAAAGCAATCAGATTAACAAATGAGCCGGATTTTAGGGGGCTCCCACTTTGGCTTACAAGTTATATTGTTTATGACCGTCATTCGGAAAATGTAGTAGTTGGCAAGTGGAATACGGTAAAAGATTTGGAGAATTATTTAGCTGATTTTAAACAACATTCACTTCGAAATCCAATTGTAGAACAAGTGATTACGGAAACGTTACGAGTTGTTAAAGACATCTGGAATCAATTTGGAAATGGAGAAAAGGATTTTTTCGATGAAATCCATATCGAACTGGGTAGAGAAATGAAAAATCCTGCTGATAAGAGAAAGCAAATGTCAGCAAGGAATTCAGAAAATGAAAATACGAATCTAAGGGTAAAAGCTTTGTTAATACAAATGCTTAATGATTCTGAAGTTGATGATGTACGTCCTTATTCGCCTATGCAGCAAGAAATATTAAAAATCTATGAAGAAGGTGTTTTAAACTCAAATATTGAAATACCAGAGGATATAGGAAAAATAAGCAAACTAGCACAGCCGTCAAGTTCCGACCTCACACGCTACAAACTTTGGTTGGAACAAAAGTACAGGTCTCCTTATACAGGTGAAATTATTCCATTGAACAAACTTTTTACACCCGCTTTTGAGATTGAACATATTATTCCGCAAAGCCGATATTTTGATGACAGTTTGAGTAATAAAGTTATATGTGAAGCATCCGTTAACAAAGAAAAAACCAATCAAACCGGTCTAGAGTTTATCAAAAATCATCATGGACAAATAATAGAAACAGGTTCAGGAAAGAAAGTGAAAATATTTACTGAAGTTGAATATCAAGAGTTTGTAAAACAGTATTACAATAAAAATCGGGGTAAAAGAAACAAGCTTTTAATGGAAGAAATTCCGGAAAAAATGATCGAACGGCAAATGAATGATACACGGTATATTAGTAAAT
>CAZKEK010000133.1:0-2984 GCA_964551805.1 uncultured Candidatus Peribacteria bacterium | reverse complement strand
ATATTTTGGTCAGTTATTTTGTAGATGTCAGCTACAGTTTCTATGATATTGTTGTCTACTAAAATATCTACGATACTCTCTCCTATTCATTGGATATCCATGCAATTTTTACTCACGAAATGTTGGATTTGTTGTTTAGTTTTTTCAGGACAATGCGGGTTGGTGCAGTAATAATGCATATCTTGTTGTCATATTGTTTGGTGGCAAGATGGGCAGTTTTCTGGTGGGAGTATACAATTTTCAATTTTCAATTTTCAATTTTCAAACTTTTCTCTTCTGTCGGTAATCACGCTGACGATATAGGGAATCACTTCACCGCTTCTTTGTAATCGAATCCGATCGTGAAGATGAATGTCTTTTTCTTTAATAAAATCAAAATTATGCAGACTGACCCTTTGGAGTTTTGCTCCACTTAATTGTACGGGCTGGAGATTGGCAACTGGCGTAATAATTCACGTCCTTCCTACTTGAAAATCTACTGAAAGAATTTGCGTAGCAGCGAGTTGTGCAGGAAATTTGTAGGCAACAGCCCATCTTGGATGATGATCGGTTGTTCAAATAATTTCGCGTTGTTGCTGGTCTTTGACTTTGATTACGAGTCCATCGAATTCTATATCTTGCGAGTCTAGATTATGTTTGGTGCTTTCATCTAAACATATTTTTATACCTTCATCAATTGAATTTGCTTCTTTCTTTCGTGGAAATGTGGGTAGTCATAAAGTAGAAATTCATATATCACAAGTTGCTGGTCAAAGAATATCGTAAATGTAGCAAACTAATCCTCTCTTAGCTACTTCTTTGGGATCTAATAATTTAATACTCCCGGCAGCAGCATTTCTTGTATTGGCAAATGGTGTTTCTCCATCTTCTTCTCTTTCTTTATTTAGCTCTTTTCGGATAGATTTTGGCATTAATATTTCTCCTCTTACATTGATATCTATGGGATATTTTAATTTTTTCGGTATATTTTTTATGGTCCTTACATTTTCTGTAATATCCTCTCCCACTGATCCATCGCCACGGGTAATCGCTTGGGTGAAGAGTCATTTCTTATAGATAAGTTCTACACTTAATCCGTCGAATTTCGGTTCAATACGATATAAAATTTCAGATGATTTTTCCTGAGGATTTCAGATGATGTCTGAAGATTTGTACAAAAGTTTTTTCACTCTTTCATTTCGTTCTTCAAGATCTTTTGCATTATAGGTGTTTTCCAATGAAAGTAATTTTGTCGCATGTTGTGCTTGCTGAAATCATTCACTCACTTGTCCAACTAATCCCTGTGTCGGGCTATTTGACGTGATGAGCTGAGGAAAATGTTCTTCAATCTTTTTGAGATAATCAAACAGCTCGTCGTATTCTTTGTCTGAGATTATTGGTTGTGTCTCAATATAATATTGATGGTTGTGATCTACTAAACAATCAATCAATTCAATATAAAAATCTGACACGTCTTTTTCATTCAGTTTGCTGATGTTAGGATGTGTTTGTATAAAGGATTGGATTGCTTTTGTTTGTTCGCTTAAACTCAAAATATTAATTAATTGATTAAAATATTAAAATATTTGGAAGATTAAAAGATCAATTTCTTGTTTTTTTTTCCTCCTTTGTAAAGGAGGAGGTATCCGCGTTTTGCGGATGGAGGATTTTTAAAGTTAATATTTTGTCTTACAAATCCCTCTGTCCTTCGGACTTCTCCCTTTACAAAAGGGAGACAAAACAAAAGAGAGACAAATGTTTGCAATTAATAAATCGTTTAATCCGTTTTAAAATATTTTATTTCCCTTTAAATACTACACCAAATGTAGCTAAAACGATGTATACATCCAAGAAAAGTGATCGATTCTGAATGTAGTAAAGATCCAGTTTTGCTTCTTCTTCAAAGTCTAAATTATCTCTTCAAAATACTTGTGCGTATCATGTAATTCATGGTTTAACCGAAAGTAATCTTTTTTGTCGGGATTCGTATTTTTTTACTTCATCAGGCAGATGTGGTCTTGGTCCAATAACGGACATAGTTCATCGTAGTACACAAAATAATTGTGGTAATTCATCAAGAGATGTTTTTCTGATAAATCTTCCTACTCTGGTTACTCTAGGATCATTGTGTATTTTTGGCAATACCCCTTGTCTGATATTTGCATCAGATGCTATGAGTTTTTTGTATAAATCATCAGCTTCTTTCCCTCCATATCCCACACTTAAATGCTTGTACATACTGCGGAATTTTAGGAAGGTGAAAAGTTTTCATCATTTTCCTACTCTTTTTGATTTGTAGAATATTGGTCATTGTGAATCTATTTTTATTGCGATTGCGGTAAGTAGTATGATGGGAGAAGTTATAATAATTCCTATAATTGCCCCAAAAATATCTACTAGTTTTTTGAGGACAATAGATCGTCCATCAAGTTTGGAATGTTTATATTCGAGTGCAATAATATTATCAATATTTTCTGGTGAATACACTACATCTTCCAAAAAGAATCACTCGCTAATATGATAAAACCTTGTAGCATCATTGAATCTTATTTTCTCAAATAGATTTTGTAATACTTCTTTTTCAAAGCTTCCTACCGCTACTACGATAAAATATTTGGTCACATCAACATCTTTTATTTCTTTGGTTGTTATATATTCTGTCTTAAAAGAAAATCAGTTTTTGATCTTTTCTATAGCTTTGTAACTTTCTAGTGTATCACTTCCTACAATAAGAATTTTGTTGTCCCCATCTCTATGTCTTCTTGCTTCTAAAAAATTTCGTATTTGATCAAATAAAAATAAAACAATAAAACTAGCAAATGATCATAGTACTATGATAAACCTAGAAATTCAAAAGAAGAAAACAAATCCTTGCCCGAAATATCCAATAAACGTTATTATGATAATCCAGTATATCCATGTTTTTGTAAATGTTTGAAAGTATCTTTGTATGGGTTTATGAAGTTCGTATAGTCATTTTAAAATACCCATACCCACAAATGCAC
>CAZKEK010000132.1:0-3009 GCA_964551805.1 uncultured Candidatus Peribacteria bacterium | reverse complement strand
TATAATAGTAAATATGTAAAAAGGTTATAACCTTAAAAAAGCTATTCAGCGAAGATCAAATTTTCAATTTCTAATTTTCAATTTTCAAACCAAAAGGTTTAGAAATTAGAAATTGTGAATTAGAAATTTCGTTGTGTAGCACGTATATTATAATGATGCTACGAAAAAATGCAAGAGAAAATGAGCAGTATTTTGTGTTGGGTGCTACCTAGCTATTTTGTACCCGGGTGGAAAAGCTTTTAAAGGGTAGGGGCAATTTGCCACCCCCCTTTGTCCTGATGGTGTTTACCCCGAATTGTCGGGGGTCAGTCCCGCTAAAGACGGGATGGAAACCACTATTTATTTTGTCCTAGTTTTTTCCATTTTTTTCTTTTTTTGTAAAAATAGAATTACACAAAATACATTTATCTTCTATCTTCTAAAAGAATAATAATGAAGACAACGATTTCAATTTTCCAAAACAAAAAAATACGTAAAGTTTGGTATAATGAAGAATGGCGATTTTCTGTTGTTGATGTTGTAGGTATTCTAACAGAAAGCTCAGATGCTAAGGATTATTGGTATAGAATGAAAACTCGTATTACCATAGAAGAAGGAACTAAGTTATCGACAATTTGTCGACAACTGAAATTACTAAGTTCCGATGGTAAACAATATGCTACAGATTGTGCCAACACCGAATGACTTTTTCGTATCATCCAATCTATTCCATCACCAAAAGCAGAACCATTTAAACTCTGGCTGGCAAAAGTCGGATATGAAAGGATTCAAGAAATAGAAGATCCCGAACTAGCACTACAGAGAATGAGAATGATTTATCAGAAAAAATGATATCCACAAGATTGGATTCAAAAAAGAGAAAGAGGTATAGCAATTAGAAATACCCTCACCGATGAATGGCAAAATAGAGGAATCCAAGAGGCCAAAGAATATGCTATTTTAACTGATGAAATCTATCAAGCCACATTTGGCATGTCAGCGGAAGAATACAAAAAACATAAGTGAATTAATAGAGAAAATCTCAGAGACCACATGAATGATCTAGAAGTTATTTTTACTATGCTAGGAGAAGCATCCACCAAAGAAATCATGAACGTAGAAAACAGTGTTGGATTTGATCAGATACACAACGCAAGTAAGAAATGATGAGGTGTTGCAAAAACTGCGCGCAATGATTTGGAAAGTAAAACAGGGAAAGCGATTATTAGTAATGAAAATTATCTTACTGATAGTTATGATAGTTTAATCTAATATGTTGCGTTGTGTGCTACGAGCGGGAAAATAAGGGGAAATTTTGGCTATAGTGTAAAGTTGTGAGATTAATATATCTTATTAAGTATTTTTATCGACTGCTTATAAGCACTTAAGTTGCTTTTGAACATCTTACTGTAAAAATACAGTAGTGTTATTTTGTATTTGGGCAATTCAAAAAATATAAAATCATTCATGTTATGGAGGAAATGAAAATCCTTATTTTTCGTTTTGAATACAACTAATGAATTCAGGTTTTTTTCTTTGGATTTAATTGTAATTCTTTTTTGAGAGAGTCTTATTTGTGATACAGCTTTGCTGGGTGAATAATTAATACTTCCTCTCATTACTGATATTGGTAAATCAGCTAGATATGGTATAAATCAAATCTTTTTGTGTGTTATAAACTTCCTGCAAATTTCGAGAATTTGAAATTTATATTCTATTGTTTCGAGCCATCTTATTATGTTTTCTATTTCATTATTAGAAAATGATGATTTAGTTAAATCGGTGTTTTTGAACAAATCAACAATATAACTTTCTATGTAACTCAAATCATTATTACATTTTTTACAAGCTGGAACTATTGTTGTATTGTAAGTTTGTTTAAATCCATTTACGTCTGTAATAAAAAATCTTTTGGGACATTTTTCGAACATCCATTTCGGTATAACATGTTCTTTTGTTAGGTTTTCTGTTGAACCACAAAAAATACAAATCTCTATTCTTTTCCGGACTTTATGTTATTTCTTGATACGTACACTTTTACAACATGATCCATAATTGATTTAGATTGTTGTCTTATTTTGACTCTTAATAATCTTAAATGCGAATCTATGCCCAAACTAATTGTTTATTATTAATAAAATTATAATTCTAAGTAAGAATTCTATTTTTTAATTTTTGCTCAACAAAAACGACATATTTTTGCTTCAGACTTAATCATTTCAGCACATTTTGGACATGGAACTCTATCTTTTTCAAACATTTTTGATGAATTTATGCCGTCTTTGACTTGTTTAGGACCTCTACCTGAAACTTTATCGAATCGTTTTAAAAATAAATATGAAAGAAGTACTACAACTACTATATAAATAACTATTTCCATAGATTTTAATTTAGAAAATAAATCATAAAATATCTATTTTGAATGTAGTCAAATAGAGCTGCAATGCAAGAGTTCACAACAAATATTACTTCATCGACTTCTTGACCGTCTCGGCTCGATATTTTACTAGCACCTGATCCTAGCTACCTCATGCATGCCCGGGCAGAAAAAACATAAAAAACAACATTCCTATTTACTTTTACAATAAAATCCATATAAAATATAAAACACTAAAAAAAATAAAAACATGAAAACAGAAAACAAAAAAGAAAACAATGACAGCGCTACTAAAAAAGTAGTTGAAAAAATCCCTATATTTAAACCAGTAGGAAGATATTATTTTGAACTTCCCAAAGAAATATTATCTGTAGAGATGTGTTCCAACATTGAAGGAACCATCAAACAATATGTACTCACCCTTGGGGGGAAAAAAGTTTGGTGGGATGGGAGAAATGAAGAAAAAATAATAGCCTTTCTTTCTCCTGGATTCAACAATGACTTGGATCCGATCAATAAAGAACAAGTTGGAGAATTTATGAAAGCGATTAATAAAATACATTAAGTGTACTTGTAAACTTGTACTAAAGAGTTGGATTATTTTCAACTCTTTTTTTTATTTTCTCTGTCTTGTAAACTTGCGTTGAAAATAT
>CAZKEK010000131.1:0-3033 GCA_964551805.1 uncultured Candidatus Peribacteria bacterium | reverse complement strand
AAAATCAAAGAAATTTTACAATCAAAAATACCAGTTTTCGTATACGAATCTGTGCATAGGATGGAAAAACTTTTAAAAGAACTTTCTCAGGCTGGATTCATGGGACAAATTTCTATCGCGAGAGAATTGAGCAAAATGTTCGAACAACATTTCACGGGAACAGTAGAGGAGGCATTAGCAATGGTAACAACAAAAAAACTCCCCATCAAAGGAGAGTTTGTCGTCGGAATAAAAAACTAATTTTTCTCTTCTTTAATATAAATAGTATCTCATTTTTTGAATGATGATAATGGGTTTCCATGTTCATCAGCTAGTATAAGTGTTTTTCATTTAAATTTTTCATATAGGTTTGTTACTTGAAGAAAATCAGTAATATTGGTAAATGTACTAGTGGTAGGTACAGTAAATCTATAAATATTCCACTGTTTATCTTTACTAATATTGAGATATTTCAAATTTTCAAATTCTCCTGATTTTTGTTTTATTATTGTAGGGCTTTTATCTAAACCAGCAATTTTTTCTATAATTTGTTTGTTATCAAGTCATTGTCTAATATATCAATCTAATTGTTTTGAATAGTTTCTATATTGTTCTAATCTGTTTTTGATATTTGTTATGTGACTTCACTCAAAGTTTTTACCATAATTACCAGGTCATTTATTATATCCATTAAGTGCAAGAAGCCATTCAAAATTATATTTTGGATCTTTTTTATATTTATCCCAAGAAGCATTTTTTAATGTAGCCAAATTAATATTTTTTTTGCAGTATACAAGATATTTTGCCGAAAACTCTAGTGCAATAGTAGGATTAAATCTATCGTCTAATTTGGAAAGTTCACCAAAATCGGAATGTTTTTCTTTTTTTATTTGTAAAAGTTTTTTTGCAATAATAGCATTTACTACTTCTCTTTTTTTGTGTTGTTTCATAAGTGTAGCATAATCATATCATGTATAATTTTTATTATCAGAAAAAACTTTCCAATCTTTATTAAGATGCTGTTTAGCAAACCATTTAAATGTATCTGGTTGAATTTGAGAAATACCTGCTCATCCATCTAGCGTATTGATATTAGTTGGATCTCATTCTCATTCTATCATTTTTAATGAAAAAAAATATTCCAAAGGGATATTATTCTCTTTTGTACTTTTTACTATTTCTGGATAATATCTAAATGTTCTAAGAAACTTTCATTTTCATCAATCTCTAGGAAAATCCTTTGCATTGATTCCTTCACTTTTCAAATAAGAAGCAAAACTATTTTTTCTTTGTTCTATATTTTCAGCGTTTAGTTCTGTTGCTTCATTAGCTTCAGCAGAGAAAAATTCTCACATACTATATGTATATAGATAATAAAGATATTACGCAACGGTTTTTTTCTTTTTTCTCACCATATGGATTGTTGTTTTAGGAACAATTTTTGGCTTTGTTTGTTCTTGTTCTTGCATAACCAGTAAGGTAAGTATGTTTGCAATAATCGTTTTGGCAAGTGGGGTGATAGTTACTATACGATTTTTTTTATCATCAGCCAACTCTTGTGGTGTTCCTATCACAAGCATTCTAGAAATTGCAAGTTGTGTATCGTCTATAGTGGTAAATAATTGTATTTGTTGTTTAATAAGACGATCTATATAGTTATCAGGGAAAGAAAATGTTTTTAATACTCATAGTTGTACTTGTATAGTAGGAAGGTGTTGTTTACATATATTGATATAGATATCCTTATCAGCATGTGTATTTTTTGCATTTGTCATAGCAGAAAAAATAGCTTTCACTGTTTTTTCATCTATATGCTCCCATAAGTTTGTTTTGATATATTCTCACATTTCTTTGTAGATTTTTCTGTCATAGGCAATGCTTCCTGCATGAAGAGAAACATGTTCATCGTAGGAATCTTTAGCTGTCGTATTTATCATAATGAGACATTGAAAATGTAAAATAATTTGTTATAATTATTATAACCAAAATTTTTTATTTGTCAAAAAATGATGAAGAAAAAACAGCTAATGTGGTGATTGTTCATAGTATTGGGAATAATTGGTATATATCTGGGTGATATGCAGATCCAATTTGGTACATATTCGCCACAGGCTAGTACAAAATCCATTACCAAACAACTTTCTACATTCCAAAATATTAGCTGAACATTTTTTCGTTCGCCAGGAGAAAGTTTGCCAGCCGAACTTTATGCTTTCAATGCAACCAAAAATAACCTAGATCTACGAACTTATGATTTTACGCATAAGGATTTCAAATCTGCTCTCAAAGATTTAGCAAAAAACAACGTGAATATCAGGATAATCGTCGAAGACAACAAATTCCAACAATTCCAAAATACGCTCAAAGTCTTGCGTCAGGAATTTTCTTGATATCAAAATATCCAACTCAAATCAGACAAACAAATGGGGACGGAATATACCCATGCCAAAGTCAATCTCATAGATAGTGGCTATATAATCCAAACAGCAAATCTCACCAAAAGTTCATTTGCAAGCAATCGTGAACATTTTTTTCAGAGCTACGATACCTGAGTACGAGCAAGTTTACATACGATATTTGAAAAAGATCGAGTAGGTGAAAAAATCACCATGAAAGATATTCATCCAAATCTTGTAATCTGTAATATCAACTGCAGGGGAGTGATCGAGCAATTACTCAAATCAGCCAAGGAATCCATCATCATTCAAACGCAATACATCACTGATGACGCACTACGAACGATTTTGAAAACCAAGAAATCGCTGCAGGAATTTAAGCTTCTTGTCGCCGATACGGACGATAATGATGATCTGATAAATTTTTTTTGATCTTCCTATGCCAGAAAATTTAAACAATATTACAATCATACCAAAATGATTTTGATAGACCATACGACGTTATTATTGGGAAGTATGAATCTTTCCTCCACCTCTTTGGACAAAAATAGAGAAATCTGAATTATTCTTCTCGATACAGGCATCATCAACGAATTTTCTACCCAATTTTATCAGATCGGAAGAGCACACGTCTGAACTCCAGTCACATTCAGAAATC
>CAZKEK010000130.1:0-3040 GCA_964551805.1 uncultured Candidatus Peribacteria bacterium | reverse complement strand
AGACCCTTCAAACTATTTCTATTTTTGCAGACAATTAAGAAACAGAGGAATGGCTCTCGTTATGGCGGCGATAGTATATGCAGTTCCCATGAGATTTTTTCAGAACAATAAAAATGTAACAATCATGGCCATTGTTTTAATGGCGCTACAACTCTTA
Source organism: uncultured Candidatus Peribacteria bacterium (assembly GCA_964551805.1). Classification (GTDB taxonomy): domain Bacteria; phylum Patescibacteriota; class Gracilibacteria; order Absconditabacterales; family Absconditicoccaceae; genus CAJBLF01. The sequence goes on along the minus strand of CAZKEK010000130.1, from coordinate 2,883 downwards.
GTATTTGTACCAGGGATAGGAATCGTGCTCAATGGTGCAAGAGGATGGATAAATATTCCATTTCTCCCAAGTATCCAACCAGCAGAGTTCTTTAAACTTTGATATGTACTCTTCCTTGGATGATGGTTGATGAGAAAACGTGACAGAATCAATACCAAAGATTTTTTCGTTTCATTTATTGTACTAAATGCTATTTTGTTCTTTGTCTTCCTATTGATTCCTGATCTGGGAACCGTGATGATCCTTGCAATCGTAGGGTTTATTATGTGTCGATATGCAGGAGCAAAAATAAAATATCTATTACGAATTATGCTTGGATGATTAATATCATGACTTGTTGTGGGAAGTGTTGCAGGTATGGTAAGTGAAAGATTTGCATATATCCAAAAAAGATTTACCTATTTCATGAGTTCAAGCGTAGATCCGCAAGCAAGACAAATCGGATGGCAAAACCAACAAGCATTACTAGCAATTGGTGGAGGTGGATTGTTTGGTAAAGGATATGGAAAAGGATTACAAAAATTTGGATTTATCCCAGAAGCACAAAGTGATTTCGTTTTTGCAGCATTTTCAGAAGAAATTGGATTTTTAGGAAATATGTTTTTATTGAGTCTTTATGTCTATATAGCTTACTATTTTCTTACTCATCTTCGCTATGTCAAAGATGAACATAAAAAAATGATTGGAATAGGTATCCTTTCGCTGATTTTAATCCAAGCATTTGTAAATATCTGAGTAAATATCAAAATTTTACCAAATACCTGACTTACCTTACCTTTTGTAAGCTACGGAGGAACAGCACTTATGGTAAATTTTATAGAAATCATTCTCCTCTACAAATTATTAAAAAACAAATAAAAAAAACAGACAAACCCTTCGCGACAAATATTGCCAAATAATAGCTGATTAGTTAGTAACTATTAGTCAACATTTCGTCGCACGAAGTGCATTCGTCCACCTTTAATCCATTATCTACGTAATGAAAATTGAAATAGATAAAAATAATTTACTGACAATTTCCAACGAAAGCATTCCACAAACTAAGGAATATACGTATACTACGGGCGGATACACTTTTTCTGATTTTGATAAATGAATTATTGTACTCCACAAAAAAGAAATAAAAATAATCAATCTCAAAAATTTAGGCGACAATATGAGTGTAGTATATGTAGCACCAAGAAAAGAAATAATCACACCATTTGATCATGAAGCATTTACAAATTGAATGTGTCTCTTTGATGGGTTTGATGAAACATCAGGAAAAAAATATTTTTTTATTCCAAAATTCGCAGAAAAGAATCTCGAATCCATAAATAACATATGTAAAAAACTAGGAATCCAAACACAGATCAAAAAAACAGAAAAATGATTTTTTGTTGAAGAAAATAGCAAAAAAACAGAAAATACAAACAACCTTTCATTTCTCTATGCACTAGTAGTACTTTACGGAAAATTAGAAATTAAAAAGGATGAACTCATAGCTATAAAAGCACACATTCCACTTTTTGGACAGTTTTTAAACTATGAAGAATTTTTTTCTCATATACAAAAAGACCTAGCAAACCAAGGAATATTTATCTCTACAAGTAGCCAAAAAAGCAATGATGGTGTGGTATATCAAATAAGTTGCAATGATTATGAAGTACTTAAAAATATTGCAGAATATCACAAAGGTATTGAAAACATAAACAAAATCCCTAAATACGAACTTGCTTTGGAAACAAAAAAGCAATTTATTGAGTTTATTCAAACCAATCCAGAAATACCTACAGAAGGAAAATCTGAGGTTATAAAGCAAATACAAGCATGAACAATAAAATTGTTAACTAAGTAAACAATAGGGGGCGTTGGCCCCGCTAAAGCGAGGTTAATGTAGCAAAGTAACATGACGGTCCCCGCCCCGCTTTAGCAGGGTTCGAACCGCAGTCGGAGGTTTTTATCTTTGCAAATAGATATGTATTATGTATATATCTTAAAATGAAAAAAATATTATTGTTGATCTACCAACGATATAAAAAGAAGATTACAAGAACATAAAAGAGGTAGCACAAAAACAAGTAAACAATTACAAGCGTATACATTGATAGGATATTACCCTACTGATACAGAAGCAGAAGCTCGTACACTAGAAAAAAAAATAAAAGATAGTGGACATATAGAAAGACGAACAAAAGAAAAAAAATTCTTTCACTGTTAGTTATTCGTTATTCGTTGTTAGTTAAATTATGGGGCGTTGGTGTAGTGGTAACATGACGGTCTTCGGAACCGCAGTCGGAGGTTCAATCCCTTCACGCCCTGAATGTAAAAAAACTGATTAGCATACTTGCTAATTTTTTTTATTTCTAAAAAATAACTTGAGGTCTTCGCCCCGATCTATCGGGGAATCCCTTCACGCCCTGAACGTAAAAAAATTGATTAGCATACTTGCTAATTTTTTTTAACTTGCAAAACAACAACACTTTTCTAAACTACCTTATGGTACTTTTTATCTTTTTATAAACAAAAAAAATGAAAGTTCTTAACTGGATTATGTTGATCCTTTTAGTAGTTGGAGGTCTCAATCGAGGTTTGTATGCATGGTTAGATCTTAACCTTGTAGCTACAATCTTTCCTGATGTTGTAACAAAAAGTGTAGATGCTACTGGTGTTGAAACAACAGTTACTACAATCAGCCTACTTGCAAAGATTGTTTACTCATTAGTTACTGTAGGAGCAATCCGAACACTAATCGCAAACTTTGGAGGAAAAAAATCTGAAACAACTATGTAATATTAGTATTAGACCACAAAAGAGCTCCTTCTGACGAGGGAGTTTTTTTATAATTTTGTAGATTCTAGTTCAAATCCGCACAGTGTTTTTTAAGATACTGTTTAGGAGATA
>CAZKEK010000129.1:0-3047 GCA_964551805.1 uncultured Candidatus Peribacteria bacterium | reverse complement strand
GGGGAGAATACATATGCGTACGCGACAGGAAATAAGTCGCGCGCGAAATAAGTGGGGAGGGTATTTTTGTCCAGTGTTTTTTATCTTCAAGTCAAACAAGGCAGCAACTATCATAATTCCAATTTCAAATAATTACAAAGTCCAGCTAAATTATTGACTTTAACCAAACCCCAATTATATATCCTCCTTTAGCTAAACCTATAATAGCTGAAACAATCATTATCCCGATGAATATTTGCATTGGTTTGGAAATAGATTTATAGGTATAGGCGTTTAGTTATCCCTCCGAAACGCTTGTGGATAAACGAACGGGGTCGTTTAAAACCATCTTTCTGAGGAGTAAATCAAAGATTGTATCCATATTGTTCCTTCTATTGTATCTAAAATGGTATTCGTCCAGATAACCCTGCAATCTTTCTTTACTGCAATGATGATGTATTCCTCTCAACCAACCTTTGATATTCATAATATGGATATGCAGATCAATGAAAGCATTTCCTTTCTCTGATTTACGTTGTTCAAGTCCTGGGTAGTCTTTTCTCAAAGGGCTATATCCTCTCCATTCGTCAGTTATTATCTTTGCGCTCTTAGAAATATGTTTATCAAAAAACACTTTGAATTCTTTGGCTGATGCGTTCTCAATTATTTGTGCATAAGCGCGACCAACCCCATCAGGTAGTTTTTCTAAAGCCAAAACAACCAACTTTTTTGATCCTAAACTCCGCCCTCTTTTTGTTTCTTCCGGACCTCCGATCCACAACTCATCTACATGTATCTCTCCTTCAATCGGATACATTAAACTGCTCTGCATGGCTTGCTGAATCTTCCATTTAAACTCCCAACAAGTCTTTTGCCGCAGTTCAAATTCATGGCTGAGTTCCAGCGAAGACATTCCTTTTTTCTTAGTCCCAATTTTAAAAATGATATGAAACGCAATTAAAATTGGAAATTTGACTTTATCAAACATTGTACCTGCGGTTGCGCTCTCATCATATTTGCATTTTGAACATCGTCTTGAAAATGGTTTCTTCCCCGGGATGTATTTATTGTTGCTGCATTTTCTGCATTCATAACCATTTTCCCATTTAATCGCAGCTATGTATGAGTAGCAATCTTCATCCGTTTTAAACTGCTGAATAAATTTGAATGAGTTCACGCCTTTGTATTTTTCTCTAGTTTCCATCTATCAAAAGTATCCAAAATTGGGATGCCTAAGCGCCTATACCTATTTATTTATTCATTTTGTATTCTCAACTACTGCTTTGTTATCAATACTATGGAACACAGCCTTCTCTGTTAAAATTCACTGTAATTGCCAGGGACAGAATACCCTATCAAACGTTTAAACCGCTGACCAGTTATGTTTTCCGAATACTGGAGGCAAATCGCTTTGTTATAGTTCCAATCGCAATTAGAAAAAGTAAATTTTAGCCGCCTGGCTCTAAATTTCATGTAAGGCTTTACTTCTTTGATACTACCAGCCAAATCATCAGATAGCCAAATGCCTATTCCCGAATTTTCCATGGCTACAGCGATGGTTGGCTTTAGACTAGGAGCAGGGATTGTGGTTGATACTGGTCGAATCCAAACATCAGAACTAACCAGATCAATCGAAAATTCAAAATGTGTAACTGAGGGTTTTCCCTGAGCAGTTGCTGTAATGGTAGGCATAGTATATAATACCAGCCTTAATAGAGCAGCAAAAAGGCAAGAGTTGTTTTTCATGATTGTAATTTGTGCTGCCTTTTCTTAAAACACTCTATTTATTTTAGGTATATTTGTATAATATTGATCTACTCTAAGAATGAGGCCAATCAGATGACCAATTGCGAAGAAGCAGGCCAAAGCACCTAAAAACTCCAGTGTAACCACAAAGTTTTCCATAGCAAGTCATGTTTTTAAAACTTTCAGGCTCAATGAGTGAATATAGAAGGTATGCCAGAATTATCAGGGCAATAACAGCCCCAATAGCATAGCCCGCAGGACTATTCATTTCAAACGAGCTGGGAGGAACTATTAATATTGTTGCGTTCATGGTTTATGATTATTAAACAATACAAAATTAGGCCGGTACTTGTAAGGGTTTTATAAAGATTTTGAGCACGATATAAATATGTTATAAAGATTTGCATTTGTATTCATAAAGCATTACAAACGAGTATTATACGGCTATAATGTCGATGAAAACATCAAATGGCCCAATGTTTCTTGCAAGTATGTTCACATATAGATATAGTTGCGTTAAAATCAATTACTTAAGGCGTACAGGTAATTGTTGCAAATTTAATATCTCAATAATATCTCAATAAAATCTTTATAAAATCTTTATAAAATCTTTATACTATTGATTATATCTTTACAATATACTTATAACTACAGCTGTAAATTTGCGACAAAAAAAAAGGTGGACCTATTCTTAAAAAACCAACCCGGCAAATTAGCACAACATTTTTACAGCGTTGCTAGTATTATTCTTGTATCAGCAGTATGTTTCGCATTCTTTCAGAATACGGGTTATCATTCTGTTTCACTTATCCTACTGGCAACGGTTTCGATAATTGCCATGTTTTTTGAAATTACGCCTGTAATTACAGCAGCAATTTTAAGCGCCCTGGTATGGGACTACTTTTTTATCCCTCCGCGTTTCACTTTTCAAATCGGGGATGGTGAAGACATACTGATGTTCCTGATGTATTTTATTATTGCCCTATTAAATACTGTTCTAACCATTAAGAAACGTCAGTATGAGAAGAAAGTCCTGGAAAAAGAAGGAGAAGAAAACCTGGTGAAACTGTATAATACATTGTTGAATTCATTATCGATTGAACTGCGAACACCTATTGCTTCAATCAAGAAGGCTACCGACAAATTACAAAATAATGCCAATTTACTCAATGAACAGTATAAGAAAGAACTAATTTCCGAAATAGCAACAGCCTCACAACAGTTATACCGGCACGCGGAAAACCTGCTGAGTACTTCAAGGCTGGAATCAGGAACCCTCAAATTAAACGACGATTTTTGCGATATAAACAGGTTATTTCAGG
>CAZKEK010000128.1:0-3054 GCA_964551805.1 uncultured Candidatus Peribacteria bacterium | reverse complement strand
TTTTGTATAATAATTAGTTTTTGCAGCATTTCGAATAGGATCAGTTTCTGTATATTCAGTAAGATATCACAAATCTCCAATTTGAGATTTTGTATAATAATTAGTTTTTGCAGCATTTCGAATAGGATCAGTTTCTGTATATCAGGTAAGATATGGAAAAAATCATCCATCCAAAAGTGGACCATAGACAACAACAGAACCTCACGTATTGATGTCCATAATTGGATTTCCTGTTTGTGTTCCATCATCAGTGATAAGAATCCTTTTGATTACCTGCAGAGCATTATCGATACTACTAGGAATAGTTATTGTCCCAGCACTCACAAAAAACACAAAAGCGGTTATCCCCACAAAAAAAGAAAAAAGAAATTTAAATGAGGGATTGAAAGATGATAATTTCATGAAAATGAAAATACAAAAATAAATAAAGTATTTTATCACAAAGAAACATAAAGAATACCAGCATTTTGTGAGTATTTTTCTATAGTTTTCAAGGGTATTTATATATGGACAAGCACACACATTGTCTTATTTAGTCAATATTGACAGTATAATTTTTATGAGAAAACTAAGCACACACAACACAAAAAAATATCCATTTTTTTTTATTGTCTACTCCAAAAACAAAAAAAACACAACAAAAAATCGCTTTACATTAAACAAAAATAGTACAACATATGGATTGATTTTCTAAAGCTTTTCTATAATATGGAAACGATAGATATTCCAAAAAACATGGAACCACAAAATAGATAAATATCCCTTTATCGTGATCAGAGCGAACTTTTATTGTATAGCATTAATTATTATGAATATAGGATTGGTAGGTTCGACTAATGTCGGAAAATCAACACTCTTCAATAGACTTATCGGTCAGTTTAGAGCAATAGTAACCGACATACCAGGAACAACACGTGATATCATAGAACACGAAACATGGATTGATGATATCGGAAAAATAACATTTCTTGATAGTCCTGGACTATTGGATTTTACGGAAGAAGAAGTACTTATAAAACAAATAATAGATTATTCTGACCTTATTCTCTTTATGATCGACGACAGCGTTGGGATAACAGCCAAAGAACAACACATTTTTTCCTATATTATTGAAAAGAACAAAAAGAAAACCACTGTTTTGGTAGTTAATAAGATCGACATAAAGCACAAAGAAAAAGAATATGACCTAGCAGTAAACGATTATTACAATCTTGGATTTGATCAGGTAATAGGTATTAGCGCAAAAAAACAAAAAAATCTCGTAGAACTCAAAGATTTGTTAGTCAAAACTATCAATGTCTCTTTAACAAAAGAAGCCGAATCAGATATAGACGATGAAAGCCCCCTTGATAAAGGGGGAAAAGAAGGGGGATTTGATAATAGAATTCATATGGCAATTATTGGAAAACCAAATGCAGGAAAATCTACATTACTCAACAAATTTATGAAAAAAATTGTTTCAAAAGTAGAAAACATACCAGGAACAACACGTGATTATATTATAGGAGAATTTAAAGTAGAAAAGAAAAAATATGTAGTATACGATACCGCAGGGATTAGAAAAAAAGGGAATATCCACGGAATAGAAAAAATAGCTTTTGATAAAACATTAGATATGTTAAAATACAAAAGACCAATTATTTTGTTTCTTATAGATGGGATAGAATGAATTTCTCATAGAGATATGACCCTGATCCAAGAAATCAATAATCTTGCATTACCTATGATTCTCTGTGTCAACAAAATTGATTTGCTAGATACAAAACACCAAAAACTCCTAGTAGCCAAGACCAAAGCAATGCTTGATTTTGCAAAATATATTCAAGTATTTCCTATATCAGCCAAAACAGGAAAATGAGTACAAGAAATATTTACCGTACTCGGAGACATCAAAAAAGAAACAGAAAAAAGAATAGATACAAGCGAATTAAATGATATTGTAGGAAAAGAATTTATCAGTAGACCACCAAGATTCCCAAAAAACAAAGGCTGCAAAATACTCTACATCACCCAAATAGACATCAAAGCACCAACATTTATAGCCTTTGTAAATCACAAAGAAAGAGCCAATTTTGCGTTCAAAAGATGGTTGGAAAACACCATTAGAAAACATTTTGGATTTATGGGAACACCATTGGTGATTAGAGTCAAAGAAAGAAAAGATTCTAGAGGAGAAAAGAAAATAGAAACCGAAGAAGAAACCAACGAAACCGAAAAAAAACAAGAAAAATACGGACACAGAACAAAGAAAAACGAGACGAACAAAAAATAAAATCAGAATATATTGTCTTTATATAGAGAAGAAACCAATGCAAAACAAAAAATGTTTACTACGAGCAGCAATAGGAATAACCATAGACCTTCTCTCAAAATATTTTTTTTATAATAAAAGGATTCTGGAAGAAACTTCAATGATTCGACCCACATTGAACGTAGGCATTTCACGATCTTTGCCCGTACCGTTTATGATTATCATAGGGATAAGTGTTGTTGGTATCGCAGGATTTCTTCGATTATACAAAATAAACAAACTTGGATGGATACCAACAGCCTTGTTAATATGAGGAACTATAGGAAATCTAGTTGATAGACTAATCTACGGAGGAGTAAGAGACTTCATCAATATAGGAATATTCAATTTTCCAATATTCAATATTGCAGACATGATGCTAAGTTTCGGAGTAATACGACGAATTTCCCAACTTATTCTTGAAAAGAAGAAATAAAAAAATACAATTCCATTGGTGATTGACACGTTAGTCAATTTTGGACATTGTTTATTTTTGTTTTATCGTTTAATTACATATATTATGCAATACACAGGAACCGTAAAATTTATTTGACCAAAAGAAACTATTGGTGCAAATGCATTAGAAAAACAAACTATCGTTTTGGAAGAAGAAACTGATAGAGAATTTAAAGGAGGACTCGCTGTTGATTTTTTCAAAGAAAAAACTGAATTACTCAACGATATCAAAATAGGAGATCTTATTACCGTATACATCAACACAAGAGTAAATGAATCTAAAACACAACCAGGAAGATACTTCAATA
>CAZKEK010000127.1:0-3062 GCA_964551805.1 uncultured Candidatus Peribacteria bacterium | reverse complement strand
CAATAATTGAGCTAATTTTTCTTTTCCTTGTACTTTCTGCTTGCCGATAGTATAGAATGCTCATGATTTACTGATGATTTTGAGGATATCTGCTGATTCGATGATATCCATAGTCTTTTCGTATCCCATAGACCATTTGACTGGGAGTTCTGCGGTCTTAAACGGAGCGGCAATCTTATTTTTTGCGACTTTAATCTTTGCAAAGTATCAGATTTGTTCTTTTTCGTTCATGATTTTTTCTCCTTTTCTGATTTCGATTCTTTGTGAAGCGAAGAATTTCAAAGCATTACCTCCTGGAGTCGTTTCTGGATTACCAAACATCACCCCTATTTTCATACGGATTTGATTGATAAATATACATGGTGTTCCGCTTTTTGCGAGAACTCCTGATAACTTTCTGAGTCCTTGAGACATCATCCTTGCTTGAAGACCCATATAAGAATCTCCCATATCTCCTTCTACTTCTGCTCTAGGAACCAACGCAGCTACCGAATCGATAACAATAAGTTTTACTGCACCAGATTTTGCCAATTCTTCAGCAATTTGAAGCGCTTGTTCTCAAAAATCTGGCTGAGAAAGCAATAAATTATCAATATCTACTCAAAGTTTTTTTGCATAATGAGGATCAAGCGCGTGTTCTGCATCAATAAACGCAGCTATTCCTCCTTTTTTTTGGATTTCTGCAATAGCATGCAACGCTATAGTTGTCTTTCCTGATGATTCTGGTCCATAAATTTCCACAACCCTTCCCTCTGGATATCCTCCTCATAGAATCAAATCTAATACATATGATCCACTATGAAATGTATTTACTAAACCAACATTTGCATTGTCTCACATTCTCATAATAGCTCATTTTCCAAATTGTTTTTCTATGCTTTTGAAAGCATCTTGTAATTCTTGTTTTTGTGTTGCCATCCGATATAATAAATAAGAGTATAAAACAAATTCAACTAATAACTAACAATTAACAATTAATAACTAACAATTAATAACTAACAATTAATAACTAACAGTTAATAACGAATAATCATTAACTAATAATGATGGAAATATCGAGTAATAATTATTTGGTTTACGATAGCTATCGCACAACACAGATATATTATTTTTTTTCGAACATTTTTTCATCAACGAAATGAATTTTACAGAATTATTTTGGAAAATCAAGAGATTTTTTTCGTATGCTTACCTACATTCTATAAACTTGTCAAAAATATGGTTGATTTTGTCAAAAATGATTTGACATTGTCAAAGAGATTCTTATACTGACAAAAACACAGAACAAAAAACGTTTATTTTCTCTATAATATTATGATTAATAAACAACAACTTTGTACATTCTTGGTGAGAGCAAAAAAATCTACCTATGCAGCTGGAAATCAGGCGAATAAAAAAATCGAACAGGATTTATCGACGAGTTTATTCTATACGGAATGAGATTGGACCTATCACGATAACTATTTTGGCGGAGAGCCATATTGATGAAGAGAAGTCGTATTGTTTGAAAATAAACCCATCTACATCATGACTTACTATTGATATGTATATGAGCATATATCTGATTTAGAAACAATATATACCTTTTTACAACATGCATTGGCATTGATTTCTGAACAATATCCTTATCGTTGACCAGAAACATATAATGAAGATAATTTATCTTACTTAAATACCTTTATCTGAGAAATCGATAATTTCTCCTGAGAAGAAATCATCACACAAAACGGAAAAGAAATATACAAAGCAAAATACATAGGTGGTTTTGTAGACCATAGGAAATAATTATTTTATATATTCACCACATACCCATGACCACAAAAGACCTAGACAACATCCAAAAATCACTTATTGCTTTTTTTAAAAAGAACACGAATCAAGAAGGAATTACACTGAGAGAGATTGCGCATAATATCTGAGCAGGACATCCACAAACAGTTTTGAATAAATTAAATCAACTCGTGTTGAAGTGATATTTCATCAAAGACGATCAAGGATATAGATTAATCAGAGAAAGCATCACGGATAGTTTGTATGACATTGTTCAGCTTCCTATCTATGGATTTGCTCAATGTGGAAATCAAGGAAAAAAAGTCGTCGATGAGTATACCCAAGAAAAAATTCCCGTCACTATGGCAATGCTCGGCATCAAAGATATCAGTAAATGTTTTTTCGTTAGAGCCAAAGGAAATAGTATGGAGCCAAAAATCCAAGATGGTGACCTAGTTTTGATTAAGCAACAAGATAGTTATGACATAAATGATTATGTATTTATCGTACACAACGATCTTCCAAAATTGAAAAAAATTATCCAAAAAGATGGAAAACGATTTTTGGAATCCGTGAATAGATTTTTTGATAATGTAGAAGTTAGCAAATATGATGAAACGAAAGTTATCTGAGTTGTGAAAAAAATTATCAAAGACATATAGAACTTAGTGAACAGTGAACAACTATGGAAACTAGAGCTTAGAAATACTGATGCCTTTAGTCAACTATTAAGCTATTATTAAGCTATTTTTCGTCTATTATTAGGCCACCTTTCATCCACTTTTCGTCTATTTTTAATTATGCTGCAAGAGCTGGTTCATTGTCAGTAATGAGTAATTTTTTATCTACGCTGGCTAAATTTTTTTCTGTCATCATTGATTTTTTTACGGGAATAACCGTAAGTGGATTGATAGCTTCGTTCTTATAAAAATCTTTTTTATCTCCCTGTCTAATTTCTAGATGAAGATGTGGTCATGTACTTTTTCATGTACTTCCTACGAGCCCCACAATATCTCATGCTTTTATATGCTCCCCTACTTTTCCTCCAAAAACTTCTTTCATATGTCCATATAAGGTATGGTAAGTTTTACCATCAGGTCATTTTGATGCAATGACTACACAATTTCCATATCATTCAAAACTATCGTTTTTGTCTTTGTCTGTTCAGATACTTTCCACCTCTCCTGCGCCAATAGCTTGGATTTCTGTCCCTTCTCTAGGAGAAATATCAATTCCATCATGATGTCAGCCTTTTCTTGGACCAAATAAGGAAAATACCGGAGCTCCTACTA
>CAZKEK010000126.1:0-3274 GCA_964551805.1 uncultured Candidatus Peribacteria bacterium | reverse complement strand
TTCTCCATAGCCCCAAGAGATAAACCATCACTTGCATAATTAAAATAAGTAATCAGCTCTTTATTAGGCTTTCAGCCATTTTCTTCTGTGTTCAGTATTTCTAAGGCTATGTCTTCGTCGTCTCTCATTTTATCAAATAATTTTATTCTGAGTTCTAATTCAAATGTTTTTGTTAATTCATCTGCAGAGAAATTATACTCTTTATTGTCTTTATTCTCCTGATAGTTTTTTTCTGCAGTAATTAAGAAGATTCTACTTCCATCTTCCAACTTTTCTCGGTTTACTCAAAAATGTTTTGTTAGCTCTGTCCTATCAAATAAATCTAATTGTTTGATTTCTATATCTTTTAATTCAGTTTCTTTGAGTTTTGTGTTTTCAAATACCTCATCTAAATTGGACAAATATTTATCAATATTGCTATTCCTCAAATATCAAAATAAACTTCAATAATCTTTAGGACTACAAAAATGGAAGAAATATTTTTGTTTTATCTTCTTTTCTTTTAGAAAAGCATTCAATGTTTCAAAGTGATTTTGTGCCGTAAAATATTTTTCTTTATTTCTAATAAAATCTCTAGAGTATTCTTTTATTGAATTATTATCTTTTATTTCAATAACTACTATATTTTCTCCTTGTTTGATAAAAAAATCAGGGTTGAAATGGTCTAATACTGTGTGTTCTCATCTCTTCCAAGAAAATTCTAATTCATAAAATCATTTATCTTTTGATTTACACCGACTATCTATTACATTCACATTCTTTTCTTTGATTAAATTATCTATAAAATCTTTCTCAGGTGTACTATTTTGTACCAAAGAAAGATTAGAAGGAGTTTTGAATGTATAACTATTGCTTATATTTATGAGATATTTTGACCCAACCTCTTCTTTTAGAATATCTAATGCTTGTTTATCTTCTTCCTTGCTGTATTTCTCTGAATTTTCATCATAAAAAACATATCACTTTTTGTTTTTTATAACAGACAATCAAAGGCTAGAAGGAGTAATTTCTAGAGTGTTTTTTTTACAAATATCCTGAGCTTCCGCTTTGTATCTTAATACCTTATTAGATTTTCTCTTTAGAGTACCAAATGCTTGTAAAAATTTAGTAGCAATTCATTCAGTAATTGTAGTCGTATCTCTTTTTTTTAATGATTTTTCAATAATGCTTTTAATGGTTTTGAAATCATATTCATCCGCATAATGTGTTTCTAATTCAGTATCCCAAGCTCTAAGTTTATTATTTATATCCTGAGCTAAGTCATCTATTGATACGATTTTTCTCTTTATAATCAGTTCATCTTCGTAGTTATTCTCAGTTCCCATAACCTCATATCAGATTTTTATCTCTTCTTTTTCTTGTTCAGGAGAAATATTGATACCCTCTCTTTTTATCTTACTGAAGTCATACTGTCCATCTTTTTCTGTATTTATCTCCTCCTTAGATTCCCTATCATATACAAGACCATAAACATCAAAATTGTATTGTTCTTTTTGTTTGATTGGATAACTATAAATCCTATCATCCCTCTCCAATATTTCATCTACTAAGTGTTTTATTCTATCACTAAATTTAACGTGATTCAATACTTTTACGTGTAAGTCTTCTCATTTGTATTCTTCGGGAACTCTTAGTCATCTACCTATAACCTGAGAAATAAGTAGTTTTGAATTGAAGGCTTTTTCTTCTGATGGAACAATCTGAAAAACATTTGGAACATCCCATCCTTCCGTTAACATAGCAACACTACAAATCCATTCTACAGGACTTGATGAATCGTGTACCTTTCTCAAAATCTCTATATTATCTTTATGGTCGGAGTGTGACGTCACAATCAATACCTCTTTTTCTGCTTTATCTTTTGAATATCATTGTTCTTTGATTAGATAGTCTATAATTACTTGTCTATCTTTTTTACAATGGTCTATATCTTTAGAGATGATGATAGTAATAGGTTTGATTTTGTGGTATTTGGCTTTTATTTTTTCGTGATTTTGGTATATAACCTGCATTCTAATATAATTATTCCCCTTTGTAATAGTGTCTTCTATCACATAGTCAATTTTCTTTACAAACTTCTGTTCCATAGCCTCTAAAAGAGAATATCTATAGATAATATCAGTAAAGTAATCATTTTCTATGTAGGGAGTTCCTGAAAATCATACAATATATTTGAATCAGTAATCTGTATCTTCTAAAAACTCTTTTCGCTTTTTTACATTTTTATCTGCTTTTGAGTAGATGTGATGGGCTTCATCATTCAATACGAGAGTTTTTTCTCAGTGGTGTAGCAAACTATCCTCTATAGCAGATTTTGTGTTCTTGTATGTAGAATGTATATTCTCAATACATACATCCCCAGCTTCAATTGTCTTATCTGCTTGTAATATTCTTGGATTTTTGATACCAGTCTTATTTGGTAATAATCTTTTGAGGTCAGAGTCAGTAGAAAGGTCTTTGAATTTTTTTGTTAGTCATTCTTCAATAGTTATAGAAGGACAAAGAACTAAGACCCTGTCAATAATTCATTCACAAAGTAAAATTTGAGCAACTCCATACATTACATAGGATTTACCCGTTCAAGTTGCTAGGTCTATATTACAGGCTAATTTATCAGATAAATGTAATTGACTTAAAAAATGGTTTATTGTTCAATATTTTTGTTTCAAAAACTCATTATGACTAAAGTTTTCTTCAGCTAATCATTTAAGATTTTGATATCTTCATCATAATAGATAAATACAGATTTTTCTAATAGCTTCCTTCTGATATTCTCTTGTTCAGCATAATTTATCAATAAAAGGCTCGTACTTATTGATGTTAATTTTTTTAATGTCATAACTTGGAGAGATTTGTAATACCAAGTCACTATCTTTGATTGTTAACTCTGTCATTAGAAAGCAAATAATTATCTAAAAGATTTGAGGTTGATTATCTCTCTTTTTTCATTTCAAAAAATATCAATATAGATTATCATACAATCTTGTTTCAAACGTTCTTTATCTAAAGAAATTTTATAACCATTTTTTTTGATTTGGTCTGCATATAGCACTTCCTCAAAATTTATATACTCTCAGTTGTAATTGTAATCAATAATGACCATAGATAGACTCTCTAAATTTTCTAATTCTAAAGGTTTTTTTGATATTGTTTTGGATTCAAATGTCTTAATATGAATAGAATAATCAGATTTTTTATAATCTAAATCTATTTTGGGTATTTGAATAAAATCAAAGCCTACAGCATCAACAGTATTATTTATATCATCTTCGCT
>CAZKEK010000125.1:0-3312 GCA_964551805.1 uncultured Candidatus Peribacteria bacterium | reverse complement strand
AAGGTTAATAAGTTAAAAGGTTAATAAGTTAAAAGGTTAAAAGGTTAATAAGTTAAAAGGTTAATAAGTTAAAAGGTTGAAAGGTTGTAAAGTTGAAAGGTTAAAAGGTTAATAAGTTAAAAGGTTGGAAAGTTAAAAGGTTGGAAAGTTAAAAGGTTAAAAGGTTAATAAGTTAAAAGGTTGAAAGGTTAAAAGGTTAATAAGTTAAAAGGTTGAAAGGTTAAAAGGTTGAAAGTAAATAATTTTACTACTCAATACTTAATACTTAATACTTACTACTTACTACTTATTACTCACTACTCACTACTCAATACTCAATACTCATTACTTAATACTCACTACTCACTACTCATGTCTTAGTTCTTACTTCATAATTATCTTCTTATGGCATATAAAAAAGGAAAACCGTCAAAAAATATTGGGCTTGATCAGCAACAACATCCTGAAAAAGACTCAGCAAAAAATTCTCTTTCTGGGGTGTTTTTGAATGAACTTACCTGAACTTTTGCCCAATTTAATGAAATTTCTGAACAAGAAAGAGTAGAAAAATATTGAGATAAAGCATATTTGGAACAGTTTTGGGAATACTTTAGTCAAGAACATCCAAATTTGCTCGATAAAATAGACAAAAAAGATTTGCCCGTATATATCCAATCGCTAGAAAATAAATGATTTACTCTCGAAAATATTACCAAAAACGCTAGCAAGATTAGTGATGTTTGCAAGGATAGTGATACAGAAACTCATGCAATAGAAAAGAGTTTGGAGCAGTTTCAAAAAATTTGTGAAACAAAATCTTTGGCTATTCCCGATTGAACGTTCAAAAAATTTGCTGATATGGCGTGATTTTCTCACGACAAATTGGTAATAGATCCTGAGGGAAATATAAAAAATATAGATGATCTTCTTCGTCTTCGAGAGGATTTTACCAAAAAAGAGAGAATCGTACTTGGGGAAAAAGTAACGAAGCAAATTGAGCGTGTATTGTCGCCTGATTATAATCCAACAGAGAGAATGATGGTTACGGTCGCTATTACCAAAATAAAAAAAGAGCTTAAAGGAAAAATTAAAGCTGATTTTGATCAACAATTTTCTTTGCCTATTGATATATTTACTTCCTATCAAGATTTGCTGAGTTTCAGGGATGAATGGATGCAATTTTTGACTGATCATTCAGGAGAAATTGATGAAGGTTTGGCAAAAAAGCTTGATCGTATTATTGTAACCAATGGTGATATTCAAAAAGAGATTGTGAAGTCAGGGAGATCGTTTGATACAACGAAATGATTTTCTGAGCAAGAACAATATTTTAGACGTATATTCAATTCATTGGTGACTCGTCAGCTTTTTGAAGAAGTAGAAAAAACACAAACATCTATTGA
Organism: uncultured Candidatus Peribacteria bacterium; assembly: GCA_964551805.1. Taxonomy (GTDB): domain Bacteria; phylum Patescibacteriota; class Gracilibacteria; order Absconditabacterales; family Absconditicoccaceae; genus CAJBLF01. Next base: position 1,930 of record CAZKEK010000125.1, on the reverse strand, counting down.
TCATTATGTAGATGCTATAGGAACTACTTTTAAACAATTTCCTCCGTATGTAGATCAGATTTTGACTACGTATCCTTTCAATGCCAATGAGATTGGTCGTGTTGATGCTTCATTTGTTGCTGATTTGCATACTATTGATACTTCATTAGCAGATTTGCAGGATCGTTATGCTTCAGCTTCTGAAGAAGATAAAAAATCATTGAGAGAACAGATAAAAGTATCGAAACAACAAAGAGAAACGCGTAGATGGAATGCGTATATTGCGTTTTTGAGAACTAAAAATGCTGGTTTAGCTGATGTTTTTTCTCAGCTAGTGGCTACTAAATTTGATTTTTCTATGTTGTCTGCTTCAGACCAACAAGTGATTGTTGATGTTTTAGTCAAAGATAAACTTCAAGATACTATAAAAAATAAAGTACCAGAATTGCTTTCGGTATCTGAGGAAGATATTACTCAGTTTGTCCATGATCTCTTTGATCTCAGCAAAATGGATATTACGATTCCGACTAGACAATGACCTGTGCCGCTTTCTTTTGTCAAAAAAGAGTTTTTGTCGAGTATGCACAATCAGCTTCCATCAATCAATGACTTGGAAAATATTGGACAATTACCGCTCAATTTTATTACTCAGCTTACTCCGAGCAATGCTGCTTTTTTTGAAGAAAGTGTAATTTTTGATTCTTTATATACGGATTTTGTTGCAAAAAATTGAACATGTAAAATCAATGATGCTTACAAAGTAAAAATCAAAAAACATGGTAAAATCGTTGAATGATACCTGTCTTCCTATGCTCCATTGGATGAATACAACAATTTAGCAGAAGCTGATGGAAAAGAATTATATTTGTATAGTGAACCAATAAGTTCACCTACACAGGAAAGATCTTTGGTAACTCGAGAGGGGACTGAGGAGGGAACTCCTGTAATGATCAAAGATGCAGAACAACAAGAATGTGATATAGAAGTTTTGGACAAAAAAATCAATCTCAATGGTGAATCTATTGGCGCTTTACTTTTTGGATATGTACTTGGACAACAAAGTTTACAGACAACACTTTCTCCTCAGCAAGAAAAAAAACTTGCAGAAAAGTTTTGATCGCTTACTACCTACAAAGATATGCGTTCATGAGAAGATGAAGCGGAAGAACCCGTTGTGTCATCTACAGAAACCAAGATCGAACATTCAGAAAAAAATCCTTTTATAGAAGAACGAAAAAAACTTAAATGATATGGATTTTCAGAAGAAAAATATAAAGAAAATGCTGGATTTGTAAAATGAACAAGATTGTTTATTCCGTTTGCTGGAAGTGAAGTTCCTCCTCTAGAAAATGGTAAAGCTCGATTGCAAATGGAGATTGTCGATATCAATACGAGCAAATGAACTTTTACGGTAAAGATGCATGGTGGAGAACTTCGTTTGGGAAAATCTGAATGAGTGACTAAAGAAATGCCTATGACTGCTGAATCGTTTGATAGTATCAAGAAGGCTTTTGGTGACAAAATATATAAATTACCTGATCCTGCTTGAGCTTCGTTTGAGCAACAAATGAATCTTTTGCATACGGTAGGACTCGGTGATGGTTTTGATAAGATTTTTGGGTCATTGAAATTTGATGGTAATAAACTCAAATATACATTGGGAACTTATGTTGGCAAGGAAATTACTCATTTTGGTATGTATCAGCCAAAAACTATGGATGAAGTAGTAGATGAGGAGAGCGGAAAAACTATTTTGTACAAAATAAAATATAATTCCAACGGAACGATAACCGTGTCTGGTGATTCTAGTGACAGCAATTATGCTAAACATTTTCCTGCTCGTGATATGGACTATGCTACATTTATGTTGTTTATCAAAGAAAAAAAACTTCAACCTAAATGCCAAGATCAGATTACTTCTCTTTATAAAAAAGCAAAAGCAGAAAAAGAA
>CAZKEK010000124.1:0-3332 GCA_964551805.1 uncultured Candidatus Peribacteria bacterium | reverse complement strand
GCTACTTCAGCGGTACCATTTCTAAGATGAAAGTATGTATGTAAAAAAATTTATTCCATAGCTTGATTTTTAAAAAATGACGCTTACTATAAACAGTAATATAATCTAACTAATATTCTCTTGACATTTGTATATACATTCTTATAGTTGTACGATTTTATCAATAACAAAAATAACTCATGGAAACATTACATCTACAATCTGGAACATCTACTACACAACCATTCAAAAAACAAACAATGGACAATCTGATTACTCTTATTGAAAAAAAATTATCAATATGGGATAATCAACTGCATGAAATTACTGAAAGAAATCAATATCAAGATTATTGCTCTCCTATACCTCTAGTCAATGATTTCAAACAACAACATGAAATTACATGTAAAAAACAAAAACTTTTGCTATCTATCTCAAAAAACGAATTTCTACAAAAACTTACACAAAAATGACAATCTGCGATTATTTCTATCTTAACAACACAAACACTTATGTAAATAAGAGTCTCTTTTATTCTCAGATATTTTTCGAAAAAAAAATTCCTCAAAAATTTAATAAAAACGACTTCTAGGAGTATAATTAAGATGTAATAAAAATTTGAATCGTTTTCTGAGGGTTTTTATGTCATAGAAATTATATTTTATATCATCGTTAAAATATAATTAGATATAAAATTATTTATAAATTCTTTTTTATTTTACTAATTATATCGTACATGGACATTGCTATCACACAATCAAACCAACATCAAAAAAAATTTTCTGTGGATCAGGCGAAACAAGAAATAACCAAAGAAATAGAAAACATAAATACAACATATTGATATGAATTGGTCACAAAAACAAAACTTATAGATATTCTTACTGATTTTTTTGAAAAAAATACAGATAAAAAATCTCTCTCTACGAAAGAATCATTATATACTGCATTGGGAGATTATTTTTTATCATCAAATCGACAATTTGGTGCTGAGCAATTTTATGAAAAAGGCTGAGCAAAAAATAAACTCAAAAAAATACTTATTGATTCTTGAGATAAAAAATTAATACAAGGTGCTTGGTTTTCCGCTGAAGAATATTATAAACAAGCTTGATATATTCATTGATACAAAAAAATTGCTGATTTCTTTTGTTTTGGTAGAAATGAACCAGAGTATAATCTTGCTGCAGAATATTATGACCGTGCAAATATGCATTCCAAAGCACAAAAATTATATAAAAAAGCTGCTGAAATATATGAAAAAAAATGAGATAATTATTATGCAGGAAATGCATATTTACATGCATGATTAATTGATAAATCAAACGTATGTCTCACTAAATTTGCTGAATCGTTGGAAAAAGAATGATGGAAAAACTTTTATGAATTACGTCCTGGATGTAATATGGGATATAATCCACTACGAAGTTGAAATTGATCTTTATTTTGAATATGTTGGGGTGCAAATGCTCTAGATCCTGAGAGTAACTTTTCTAAAGCTGAATATGTTTATAAAAGAGCTGGAGCAAATGATAAGATAAAAAATATGCGAATAAAAGTAGGTGATGCTTTAAGTAACCCAAATAGTTATCGTCCTAGTATGGCAGTAACGGCATATGAAAAAGCCGATCTTTTTGAAAGTACTGATATCGAAGAATTGGAAAAACTCTTAAATGCTTATAATCATATATGGGATGATAAGTGAAAAATTATTAAAGAAAAAATACAACAACTTAGAAATATTGCTCAATAAAGATACTATTATATTTGACAATATAAAGTAATATCGTATATATAATCAGATTTTAAAATATTTTTTTTATGTACATGGAAAAAGATTTACATTCAATAATACTTTCTACTATACAAGAGGCTTATCCTGATATTTCAAAACATCTTATATTGTTGATGTGATCACGTGCTTTTGGTATGGCACAAGCAAATTCTGATATTGATGTCATAGTACTGGTCGATGATGTAAACTATGAATTATATAAAAATATCTCTGTCCAAAAATGATTTAGATGAGCATCTGAAGATCCATGACTTGAGGTATATATTATACATAATGGACTGAAACTATTATTGGAAGTAAAATTCATTACTACTGTCCATTGTAGCAATTTGATCGATTATCATGCATATATGACGGCTATGCCATTGATTGATCATAAAGATTATATACATTTTAGAAAAAACCTGGAATTACGATATAATTCTCATTATGAAACTTTTCTCATGAAAGCATACATAGGATTCTTTCAACATTTCAAAGATATGAAAGGTATTATGGAAAAAGATGATTCTGATATGATACGCAAAGCACTGTTTATCAAAAAATGAGCAGTATTGGAAAGCTTTTTAAGGCTTTTATATATCATCCAGAAACAATGATATCCAACAGCCAAATGGTTACTACAACTCTTACAGACAGAAAAAGTCTGACCATGGGCTGATAGTATAGTAAGTAAAATTATTGATATGAAAAAATATGATGAACTTTTGGAAATAGAAAAAGATATTAAGTCAGTAATCAATAATAAATATATGCCAAATAGACCATATGTTAATGCTCGATGGAAATTCCTTAAAGAATTTAAATCATAAAAACATACAAAAATCTTATTTATTTCAGGTTTTCTTATTGAATCCATATTCTTAATTAATAAAGGTCTTATATAATTATTTACAAACAATTCTGTATCTCCAAAGTCTACTAACTCCATATAGTATGAAAATTTAAACAGAAGTTTCTGGTACATTTCATCTTTTTGAACAGTCAGATCAATTCGCTGGAGTTTTATTAATTCATCTACAATATTTTTTATTATTTTAACTAAATTGGCTTTGACTAATGTATAATCACCATGAAATTTATTCTGTATCAGAGAATCAAAACCATCTAGGGTATTACATTTAGTATGATTTAAAAAATTTGGTATGATCGTATTATAACAATCTACACAAACAAAATTATAAATATGATTTCCTGTTTCTATCAATTTTTGGGGTAATATCATCGAACTATCAAGATCTACTATTGATAAATAATTATCATTGATATAATTCAACATATTTGAATATATGTTGAGTTTAAAGGATTTATCAATATTGTCTATAAAATTTATTCCCATATTATTAAAATTGATGTATTGATCTCTAATTATATCTTCATTCATTTCTAATTCTTCCATGTTTATAAAATTATCAGGAATAATAATTAAATTATTAATATTGTCAATTGAATTCATATCAATTGGTTGAATCATTTATTGGTCCTCCTCATATTATATTAATATATTTCCACCAGTCGCTACCTCGAGACTCTCAATTACATCTACTTTGATAAATCC
>CAZKEK010000123.1:0-3406 GCA_964551805.1 uncultured Candidatus Peribacteria bacterium | reverse complement strand
TTCTAAACATGATCCTTTTACGTCATTCCGGCAGCCTGCCCCGCAGAACTGCGTGGGTCAAGCGTTGCAGCCGGAATCTATACAATCCAAATCTGCTTACCATAAGCAAACTGGATTCCCGCCTTCGCGGGAATGACGTGCGAATGTTTTCTTAATGCTAATCAATATTTCTGAAGTTTACTATTTTTCCTTCTACCATTCCATAGGTTTTTGCTTTTCCTGCGTTAATTTCTAGGACGTAGTTTGCAAATATTTCTGGTTTATATACGTGGCATGGATCTGAGGTACATGGCTGAGCAGTAAGGACACGGACAATCTTTTTGTTTGCATCCAATCGAATCATATCTAGAGGAATGCGTGTATTTTTCATCCAAAAGTTATAAAAATCTGGCGTAGTAAACACAAAAAGCATACCATGATTTTCTGACATTGCTTCACGATCCATCAATCATTTCGTCCTTTCTGCTGATGTACGAGCTATTTCTACATTCACGCATGCGGTAGCTGTACAGACAGTTTTTACTGGAGTGGTTGGAAAAGTATACCTCCATAATAGAAACACCAGCGCGAAAAAGAGTCCAATCCCTATTCATATTCAGAATATTTTTTTTATATTGTTTTTCATCTGTATTTGCCTAAAATAAAGCTCTGAATATTTATTTATATAATTTTTTTTCATGAAACACGCAATAAAATATTTTGCTACGTTGTGTATTGTCCTCGTCTGTGTATATGGTTTTTGGATATGGTTGCAATATAAATGAGCTACCGTAATACAACATACTACCGCAGCAATTATGACTCAGCTCCAAACGGTTGGAAAATTGGAAACTATTAGCAAGCCTTTCACCAAAACCATAGAAGGAGAAGAACAATTCGCTGAGCTTTTGCCTAGCATTACTAGTGCTGATATTATTTGAAGTTCTCTTTTTAAAGGAAAAATGACGTTGGAAGTCCAAGGAAATGTCCAAGCTGGATATCTCATACAAGACATACACACAGGAGACGTCCAAGTTTCTCGTGATGGTGCAGTACGTATCGTTTTATGAGCTCCACAAATTTTTGGCGTAAGTCTTACCTGAACTAGCCAGACAACAAAACTTGGCATTACTCAGCCAAAAGATATAGATATGGAGAACCAACTAAGACAAAAAGCCGGTGAAATGATGATCCAAGAAGCATTGAGTGGAAATATACTAGAAGAAGCAAAAAATAATGCGCAAAAAGCACTCCAAGACCTTTTTCTCAATGCAGGAATCCAAATAAAAGAAGTTATCATCCAATGAACAGGCGATATCCACTAAATTCATTTGCAATTGCCTCCAAAATTTGTATATAATAGACCGTACAATTTTTTTATTAATTACATAAATATTGTATTACGCATTTCGAATTACGAATTTTAAATCCGTAATATGCAATCCGCAATTGATAAATTCATTAATCTTTTAGTTATTTAGTTATATTCCAATGCCAAGAAGAAAATTAGAAAACAAGACGATAGAAGTGATCCTCTTGCAAAGTGACAAACATCTCGGAGAAAAATTTGAGATCGTTAGAGTAAAACCTATTTTTGCTAGAAACGTTTTGTTACCAAAAGAAATCGCTGTATTAGCAGACGCAAGCAACAAAAATAAATTTGCACAAAAAATGAAAGCTGCTGAATCTGATAGACAAAAAAAAGCTTCTGGATTGGAAGATCTTTTCCTTAAACTTTCTACTGATGGAGGTATTTCACTTATAAGAAAAGCCAATGCTGATGATACGCTCTACGCAAAAGTAGACGAACACGATATTGTCGCTACCATAAAAGATATTTATGGAGTTGCATTAGAACCACACTATCTCAAACTCAAAAAGAAAATAACTACACTTGGAAGTTTTGTTGTACCATTTCTTTATAAAGAATTGAAAAAAGAAATAGCAGTAAAGGTAGATCAAGATCCAGAAGAAGCTGAAAAAATAGCTAAACATGCTGCTTCCAAAAAATCATACAAAAATGAAGCACCAGAAGAAGAAGGAAAAGTAAAGAAAACAAGAGAAGAAGTTATGGCAGAAAAAGAAGCTGCAAGATTGGCTAAGAGAGAAGAAACAATCAAGAGATTGAAAGAAAAATTTAAGGACTAGAAGCATAACCATGCTTATATTTGAGACACACCCTTTTCGGGTGATGTCGAAATTATACCGGTGATTTTTGATACATAAAGTATAAGCGAAAGCGAAGTAATTTATGATTTCAAAAACAATCGGTATCATATTCCCGGTTCGCGGGAGTAAAAGACTCACTTCGGTGAGTTTTTTTTTGAAACAAAAAAAAGATCAGGACAATATCCCAATCTTTTATGTGTTAATAATTCATTTGTTCTTTTTAATTTGGAAGACTTTGTTTGTCCTTCTTAGCTAGAAGCAAATTAAGGATTTCCTGTTGTTCATCATTAGTCCATTTTTGTTCATTAGTCTTCCGCTTTTCTGGATATACATATACATAAGAGCAATATGGCATAACGTATTTACCATTGATGTCTCTCGTATACATTTCTATTTGTCCTGGACCTTCAAAATTAATACGATCTTTAGTATTAATTGTTATTCTATATTCAGGCAAATAAAAATCATAAACTTTGATTGATTTAAAGCTCTTCATAAAAGAGCTATCCAATGTGCTCTCTTCAATAATCTTTTTAAAACTATTGACAAAGAAATCGTGCCCTGTATGCTCTCTTTTTCCGCTCTTTGATTCACATGAAGTGAATACCACTGTAGCAATAGCTACAAAAATCATTAATTTTTTCATTTTTTTTTATGTTTTAGTTATTTTTCTTTTTTATACTCATTCCATCATAAATGTCAATAGTCTTTTAAAAAAAAGATCAGGACGATATCCTAACCTTTTGTGTGTTAATAAGGCAGTTTTTTTAATAGAGAATAAACTTTGATTCGTCTTTTTTTGGAAGACTTTGTTTGTCCTTCTTAGCTAGAAGAAGATTAAGTATTTCTTTATTGTGTTTGTAATCCTTATCAGCATTAAAACAGAATTCGTACATAAGTTGTCCTGTTATTGAAATTGTATAAATGCTTATTCTTTCCTTACTTTCAAATGGTACACCACAATCATTAAAGACTTTAATTCTATACTCAGGTAAATAAAAATCATAAGATGCACTTGTTTCAAAGTTTTTTATAAAAGAACTGTCTAGTGGACTCTTTTCAACAATCTCCTTAAAATTTTTGAAAGAAGGGTTACATGAAGAGAATACCACTGTAGCAATAGCTACAAAAATTAATAATTTTTTCATTTTGTTTATGTTTTGGTTATTTTTCTGTTTTATTTTTATATTTTATACTCATTTCATCATAGATGTCAATAGTCTTTTAAAAAAAAGATCAGGACAATATCCCAATCTTT
>CAZKEK010000122.1:1072-3446 GCA_964551805.1 uncultured Candidatus Peribacteria bacterium | reverse complement strand
TAGCAGAACAATTAGGTGTTTCTAAAAAATTAGCTTCTGAATTAGTAAACTCTTTCATCGAAACTGTTATTGGTGGAGTTAAAAAATCTGGAGAAGTTAGAATTCAAGGATTCGGAACTTTCAAAGCTTCAAAAAGAAAAGCTAGAGAAGGTGTTAATCCACAAAACCCAAGTCAAAAAATCAAAATTCCTGCAATGAAAGTTGTTACTTTCAAAGCTGGTTCTGAATTCAAAGGAGCTATCAAAAAATCTTAGTTTCTGACATTCAATAATATAGAAAGACTCTGCTTCGGCAGGGTTTTTTTATTATTTTTTACTGTTTTATTTTATTATTTGATTTTTATAAGTAAACTACTATATATAGTAGCAATTATTGATTTTAAATTTTTACTACGTTATACAATGACCTGATATATTGTTTTGGCAGCAGTACTTGGTGGTGCAATAGGATATTTCGTTTTTTATCTTAGATACGAGCACAAAGATACTATCAACCAGCTTAGATCAAATCTCAAGGATGCATCCAAAGAAGTAGAATATCTTAGCAATGAGCTTGATGAATATGTTCAGCAAAATGCATTATTGAAGCAAAAAACAATAGAACTGTTAGAAAAAAATGATGATCTCTCAGATGTTGTTTCTGAACTCAGTAAATACTACGTTCACCTCAAAAAAGCAGCAGAAAAAACTACAGAACTTAGCAAATATCTCCATACACCCAATCCAGATATTGAAGAAAAAATGCAACCATTCTTAGATAAAGTAAAAGAAGAAACAAACAAAACGTTTTTCTAAAAATAATGATAAATTTTAAATTTTAAATGATAAATATTGGTATTTATACATATAAACTATTGTAATCTACAATAGTAGATATTATAACAAAGTCCTAAATCTATCATTTATCATCTATAATAAATATTTTAGTCATTTAGTTAATTTATTTTGTCTTATAATCAAAAACATATCCTTATTCATGACGCAAAAACTGGCTACAATACCATAGCTAATGAATACGGCTCATATCACAAACACCTTGATAGTTTTGACAAAGGTGTTTTTGTAAAATTTTTGCCAAAAGGACAAGAAAATCTCCATATTATTGATCTTGGTGCCGGAGATGGAAGATTGTATAAATTTCTTTCGCCACTCAAACCAGAAAGATATGTTGCTTGTGATATTGCTGAAAATTTATTGAAAAAGCATCCGGGTGCACAAGTAGAAAAGGTAATCTGTGACTTGGAAGAAGAACTTCCCTTCGAAGATGAATCTTTTGATGTAGCAACGAGTTTTTTTGTGATAGAACATATTGATGATATAGATATGTTATTTGATGAGGTCTATAGAATATTGAAAACGTGATGACTATGGATTATCGGACATTTCATCCAAAGACGTGAATTTGTATGGAAAAAAGATAAGGATCAGTTTAAAATTAATTTTTTTCATCATAGATTGCCTGATTTGGAAGTGCTTGCAAAAAAACATTTTTTTGATCTTCATATTATGCCTATTCGTGAGGATGGAATCATTATCTGACATATTTTGGTAGCTAAGAAAGTATAAGCCTTGAAAAAAAAATCACTTTCCATAAAGTATTGAGCAATCGATACTTTTTTACTTTTCTACGAAAAATACGTATGAAAAAATTTTATATAACTACTGCTATTGCATATCCTAATGCAAAACCACATATGTGACATGCTTTGGAAATAGTACAAGCTGACGCTCTTGCTAGAATCCATAGAATACTTTGAAAACACGTTGTATTTCAAACCTGAACTGATGAACATGGAATAAAAAATCGACGTACTGCACAACAACAAGGAAAAGATGTTTTGACATTCTTGGATGAAAATGTTGCTACCTACAAAGATCTTTATGCTAAACTCTTGGTAACATATGATACATTTCTTAGAACATCTGATACAAAAATCCATTATCCTTGAGCACAAAAACTTTGGACAAAATTGGTTGAAGCTTGAGATATTTACAAAAAGAAATATATCGGACTTTATTGTGCGTGATGTGAATCCTTCAAAACGGAAAAAGAGCTTATTGATGGTAAATGCCCCGACCATATGAATGGTCAAATAGAAGAAATACAGGAAGAAAATTATTTCTTTGCACTATCAAAATATAAAGATGAAGTAAAAACTCTTATCACTAATGATAGTTATCGTATTACTCCAGAAACAAGAAAAAATGAAATTCTCTCCTTTTTGGACAATGCTAATGATGTAAGTTTTTCTCGTCCAAAATCTAGTTTGCCACGAGGAATACCTATTCCCGGAGATGAGGAACATGTGATGTATGTCTGGTGTGATGCATTATCCAACTATATTACTGGACAATGATATGCTAACGATCAAGAA
>CAZKEK010000122.1:0-1062 GCA_964551805.1 uncultured Candidatus Peribacteria bacterium | reverse complement strand
CATTCACCTTATATGAAAAGTTATTCTTAGATTTCATGCTGCTTTTTGGCCAGCAATGTTACTTTCTGCACAACTCGCGTTACCAAAACAACTTATCGTCCATGGTCACGTAACGCTCAATGGACAAAAAATGAGTAAATCTACAGGTAATGTTATTGATCCTATGGATATTCTCGATAGCTACGATAGAGATGCGTTTGCTTTCCAATTATTATACGATATCAGTATTGCTACTGATGGAGACTTTTCATTGGAGAGATTGGGTAATTTGTATGAGAGTATGCTTATTGGTGGACGAGGGAATCTAGTCAATAGAGTAACGAGTTTGTGTAAAAAATATGGAATCACGAGTGGTAAATTCAACAAGCAAAAACGAGAAGTTTTCAAAGAAAATAGTAATAGTAAACTCCTCCACTTTTTTGAAGATGGACGAGATGGAAATCAAATAGAAGAAATGTATCTCAAAGAAGCAGATATCAAATGATATCTTGATGACTGGTATCAATTAGTCCAAAGAGCTAATGAATATATTACTACTGCTGAGCCGTGGATTAAATACAAAAACGATGAGACTAAGGCTGAAGCATTATCTGATCTACAATTTTTGCTCTACATCGTAAAAAACATAGCACTCTTCTCAGCACCTATTTTGGTCAATGGATTTAAAAAAATCCAAGAAATATTTGGTAATGAAGAATTGAGTACAATAGATTCTGCGGTAAATAACGCTGACACTACATTTAAAGAAGTCTTTGATAGTGAAGACTTCCCGGTGAATTTGAATCCGGTAATTATTTATAAGAAAAAGGAAGAATAATTGATAAATGTCCCGCAGCCTGCGGGACGACAAAAAATAGACGAAAGATAGCTGTAAATACGGCTATTTTTTTTTATTTGGTCTCGGAATTTGTCGCGTAGCGTTTGGCTAATTTTTAGCAATTTTTGTCTGTTTACAATACTACATTATAAAAATATCATAATAACATAATAAACAACCCCACTACTCCGAAAAAAATGAGCAATAATTTTGTTTTCATATAGTTAGGTTTTCTATTTGGGTAA
>CAZKEK010000121.1:0-3447 GCA_964551805.1 uncultured Candidatus Peribacteria bacterium | reverse complement strand
CACAATTAAACTCGACGACACATCCCGATTTATCGGGACTGCTCTACCACTGAGCTACCCTGGCATTAAACATTACTATACACAATTAAACTCGACGACACATCCCGATTTATCGGGACTGCTCTACCACTGAGCGGACTAAAACCCGGCTTTAGCAGGGCTGGCATATCTTGGTGGGCATAGGTGGACTCGAACCACCGACCTCGTCCTTATCAGAGACGCGCTCTAACCAACTGAGCTATATGCCCATACCCATTTTATATGCAAAATTCTACTGAACTACCGACCTTCCCGATGTATCGGGACGCCTAACCAACTGAGCTATATGCCCACACTATATGATTTTTATACATACGAGAAAAACGAATGTAGTTGACTATATAATAATATCGTGCTCAATTTCAAGTAAAAAAACAAGAAAAAAACTACTTGTTTCAAAAAAAGAAATAGATAAGACAAATTAAAAGAAAAAACACTATTACAAAAAAAACAAATCTTATCTTTCTCTATATAGACAATATGAAATCTTTTTGAATCACACAAAACACAAAAAAAAGTCGAAAAAACTATGTTAAGTATACAAACATTGCCTTTGTATTACTCATTGGTATCTGTTTTGTATGTTTTACCTTTTTTGCCAAAATTAGTTGAATACTCAATAGCAAAAACAAGATAGATATCTTCAAAGAAGATTTAGGACAAATAGCATTTTATTTTTGGACAATTGACAAAGACCTTTCAAACTTTCTTATCACCTTAGACAATATTATTCAAAGTTATAACAAAGGCGACAACATATTTATTACCAAAGAAAAGGAAATAAACTATTGTCGAGATTATATAGAACACAACAAAGATTATCTCAAAAAAATGTGATTTTCAAATTATGACAAACTATTAACACTGTTTTCTGATCTCAGAAAATACCAAAAAGAGTTGTTTGATTTGTTGGGAAAAAATCAATCATTTAATTATTTAGTTATTTTAGAAAACACCAACGAAAAAAGGCCAAATGGATGATTCTTTTGATCATTTGCATTTATAACAGTAGAACAATGACATATTAAAAATCTAGAAATTGTTGACTCATATTATCCAGATTTTATAGCATACAAAACGCGTATCATAGCACCAGAACGAACATCGCCATTTCTTCCAGATCGTAAAATATGATTTATCGCAGGAAATAAATTTTGATTTACCGATATCGATGGAAAAAATCTGAAAGATCTCTATGAATTGATGTTCAACAAAACCTACGAAATGCGAAAAGTCCAAAAGACAATGCAACCAGATCTTTATAACAAACTCCTCAATCAAAATATAAAATGAGTAATATTTATTAGATCAGACCTTTTAGAAAATTTCTTTAGTAGCTTTAAGCAAAAGGCAGAAGAACGGCAATTTCTCAATGCATCTATCGACCTCATAAGAAAAGAAATCCGTGGAAACAAAAAAGAATTGTACATCAAAGAAATCAAACAATATTTTTCCAATCAGAAATCAAATATTATAAAAAACGTCATAAATAGATTTGATGAAATTGCCAACAAACAATACATAACTATTTACTTGTCTAATGTGTCTACGTGATTCAATACTATTCTCAACAAAAACAATTTAACAAATATATTTGACCAAAATCACGCATATTTTCGGGATACCAACGTAAGTTACAACAAAATCGACGGATTCATTACCAAACACATCCAAATACACAATGAACAATGAACGATACAAATAGATAGTAAAAGTGATATTGTAGATATTCAGGAACTAAAAAACGGAAAATATACTATCAACATCTATTATAAATTTGAACTTCCATCATACTATCCGACATTTATTCAAAGTTTAGAAAAAAAATATGAAATAAAAATTACTGACAGAGAAATGGCAATCCTTGGACTAAAATCAGGAATGTATGACGAACCATGACAAGGAAAAGTCAGAAAGCGATGGGAAACAAAAGCACAAGTTTATTTTCCAAAATATATCAAGATCACAAACGTAACCGGAGATATTTATTACCAAGCACCATTTTATCCACCATTTGCCAACGGATTATTTTATCAGATGGGAAGTATAGAAAACAACAGCACCAGAGCGATTAGAATAGACATCGAGGTAAAAAAATAAACTGAACTAACTTCTAAACATGCGCCTTTTACGTCATTCCGGCGATAAGAAATGACGTGCGAATGTTTTCTAAGTTCTAAATTCTAAATAGCTATAGTCCACTTCAGTAATTCCATCACTTTTCACTGTTAGTTGTTCACTATTCACTAATTTATAAGTATATTCCTTTATCCTCCACGTCATTCCCGCGAAAGCGGGAATCCAGTTCGTGTTGTATGGATTCCCGATCAGGTCGGGAATGACGTGCGAATGTTTTCTAAGTTCTAAATTCTAAATAGCTATAGTCTACTTCAGTACTACCACCACTTTTCAAAAGCTTTTTTCCTTTTTGTCTCCCTTTTTGTGTCCCTTCTGTGAAGGGAAGGTCCCACATGTTGTGGGAAGGGATTTAGGGAGAAGTCTCCCGATGAATTACCGGGATAAACTCCAGACAGAGGGATTTTCACTTTTCACTGTTAGTTGTTAGTTGTTCACTAATTTTCTAGTTTCCCATACTATATACTATATACAAGAAAAGAGAAGTAAATTAAGCAGGAAAGCCAAGATTTTTTGGCTTTTTTTTTATTTAGGACTACTATTATAGAGTATATATTTTATATTCCGAAACAGGTATGACACCTATAGAAAATTTAGATAACGACTATGAACTAAAAAACGAAGAAAAAAACTACGTAAAAGAAATACTCGACACTAAATGAGTAAAAGAACTTTTTGCAAAAGAACAAAAAAATCTCCAAAGCAAAATCATTAGAAATTTTCATACAGAAAACTATAGCAATTTTGAAATAAACAAACAGTTTGAAAACGAAAAAAACTCAATGAAAAACATCATCAACAACGATCCAAACATGAAAACAAAATATGAAACAGCACTAGCAAAAAACCAAAAAAAATGAGGATTTAGTGAAGGAATTCTGTTACTTCAAACGATAGCGATTACCTGCGTAGAAAAAATAAACGGAAAAGAATCAGTAACAAATAAATTATCCAGCTGGAATGGCTTATCATTCAAATCACAAGCAATGGATGGAATTTTGTGACCAAACACATTTTATGTATTAGCGTCTATTGCAAAAGAAAAAAAAATATCATTCAATGGAAGTGTAGATAAACCACTTTTAGAAGCCATGATTGGTATTTGTGGAGAAACCACACCACCACAAAAAGAACCAATTGAAACACCAAAACAACAACCAACAAAAGAAACCCAACCACAAATTTCTACCGTCAAACAAACAACCGTAACTATCCCAGGAAATGCAATTATGACCGCTACTAACAAGATAGAAAAACTTAGCAAAGAAGAGA
>CAZKEK010000120.1:0-3459 GCA_964551805.1 uncultured Candidatus Peribacteria bacterium | reverse complement strand
TATCATATCAAAGAAAATATCTATAACCTAGATTTTTGGATCAGTAAATTGTTTTTTAGGGCTATTGATACCAACAAACTTCTTCTCCAAAAGGAATATGCTGACTTTGTTATTTTGGGCATCTTTTCTACCATTAGGGAGACTATTTTTGGACTCCTGATTTATTTAACGTATCTTTTATCAGAAAGTGAACAAAAAAATATTAGTATCCATACCGATGTTCTCATCAATCTCTATATCCAAGATATTCTCCATATCGACGAACAATATCATAAAAAGATGTTTTCTATTATTACGAGTATACAGGCTGATTTTAATGAGATTATAAAATATTGGATAGAAATAGATGATAATAAAGAATATCTCAAGATAGGATATACCAACCGAGTAAATTTTGTCGGTAACAAAACTCCTACTGAAATAAAAAAGAAAATTATTAGTGAAGATGCGCTTTGGTTTATGTGATTTTTGAAAAATATTAGTTATTATAATAAAAGATTTTTGATGCCACAATAAAACTAGCTAACAACTAATAACTAATAACTAATAACTAATAACTAACAATTATTGAAAATAATTATAAATGAATTCCTTTACTGTTTGCTGTTAGTTATTCACTATTTATATGTTAATACAAAGTTATGAAATGTCCTAAATGTCAGAGTATGGAGACGAAAGTCATCGATTCAAGAGTAATCGAAGATGGTCAAAGTATCAGAAGAAGAAGAGAATGTGAATATTGTCAGCATAGATATACAACCTTTGAAAGAAAATGATTTACAGAGTTGGTGGTTATCAAAAAAGATGGTAGCAAAGAAATGTATGACAGACAAAAGCTCAAAAAAGCACTTTTGTTGTCTTTTGCAAAAAGAGAAATCGATAGAGAACAAATAGAAAATCTTATCAATAATCTAGAAGCAGAATGGTCTATTGATAAAAACGAAATCACTTCAAAAGAAATTGGTGATGATGTGCTTAGAGCCTTGAAAAAGGTAGATCCTGTAGTCTATGTAAGATTTGCTTCGGTATACAAATCATTTGATAGCTTAAAAGATTTTAAGCAGTTTATAGACTAAGGCACTTCTGAGAACAATTGATGAAAGGTAGATGAAAGGTAGATGAATAGTGGCTGTCTTACTAAATTATTCTACAAATTCTTTGAGATTGGTAAAATCTATTTCATCTCTTGTTTGAGCAAGATCATAAAAAGTAAATTCCTGTAATTCTGCGGTATGCGCTGCACAACAGTCTTTGATCACGGTAATTCTCATTTCTCTATCATAAGCGTCTTGGATAAAACTTCTCACACAGAGATTGGTAAGTATTCCACAAACAATTACATGACCAATTCCTTCAAGTTCTTTTTCTAATGACGTATTGTAAAATGGGCTAATTTTGTTTTTTATGATAATGATATCATCCTCTTCTCTCTTGAGCTCTGGAACCAATTCTGTTTCTGGTCAGAAAGAATCTATAGAATCAATCTCTCTATGCTTTGTAAAAATTATTTTGTATCCTCTTGCTCTACAATGATCTATAAGATAATGGGTTTTTGCAATAACTTCTTGAGCATCAGCGATATAATATTCGCTTTCTGGATTGGTCCATTCTGTTTGTAAATCAATAAGCACTAATGCGGTTTCTGTCATTTTACTGGTAGTACCAAAATAAAACACATTAGCTCTCTACGAGCTCTTGCTGTAGACAATATACAAATCCCGCTAATTTGCAATTTATTATTTGCAGATATTTTTTTTATATAAAAAAAGAGTTGCAAAAATATCCGCAACTCTTTCGCCCAAATAATCGCATCACTACAAGACCTCTCTCAATTGGAGGTCTTTTATTCCTTTTATCGTTGTATTTTCACAACACAGCGATTTTGATATTTCTTGTTGTAGAAACAAACCACAAATTTCTTTGTTTGGAATCATTTTTTGGTCTATATATAATGTAGACCTGTGGTATATTTTTTTAAAGTTTTCTCTCCCTAGGCGTTCTTTTTGTAAAACTATGCCTATATATGAATACCCACATTGTTTTTCCATAAGCTTAATTTTTTCGTTGGAAAAATCATCACCATTATCAAACTTAATAATCAGAAAATAATTTTTTTCAAAAAAATCAATAGCCTCTGTTGGATTTGTTTTCAATTCTTGTAGGGTAAATACCCCAATCAATGTTATTTCTCCCATGTGTTATTTTTTTATTTTTTTGTTTTTTACCTGTTTTTTGTTTTCTTGAGTCTACTTATTTGCTCCATAAAGTCAATATAAAAACATTTTCTATCTGTTTTTAAAGTATTGTATACTGCGAACAACCAATACTATTAGTCATACCAAAATGAGCACTATTATGATAAAAAATCCACCTACATAATTGGGAAATATAGTGTATCGTGGCTTTTCAAAAAACACCATTTTGAGCGCTGGCATTGCTTTGAATGTTTTGAGTGTTTCATTGAGTGGAAAGCTTTCTATTTTACCAATAGCGAGTGAATATTTTCCTAGATTGTCCTTATTGGAGATTTTTATAGTATAGGTTCACGGACCTACTTGTTTTTCTCGTTTTGGTCACTGAAGATAAAAATCTCCAGCAAATTTTTCAAAAAATCATGATCGCTGCATAGCTTTTCCATCAAGTCTTGTATATATTACAGAATTACCTTCTTGTATATCAACCGTGAAATCAGTTCTCGTTCATGAAAGATCTGGAACCACAAGATTTACATACAAGAGAAACCCCGTATCCGCCACAATCTGATAGACATCTTCTTGTCAGGATAATATTCCATAAAACGCCTGAGAAACTTCAGGATTTTGGATGAGCGTTACTTGCCCTGCTGGTTGCTGAAAAACTAGCCTTGGCTGGTGTGCAAAAGCACATCAAAAAAACATTACTGCTAATACGGGGAGAAATAATTTTTTCATGGTATATTTAAAGGAATAAATCTGAATTATTTTTCTTTTATGTCCGATGATCAAGGATTATTTTTAATATATTCACGAATTATATTCAATTCCCTTTTATTACGGATGATACGTTCATAATATCTGGATTGCCAAGCAAAATTATTATTTGTTTTTTTTATTTTAGAGGTGATAGATCATTTTATTCCACGCACAATCGACGCTAAATTATCTTTTTGTACCCCAAATATATTTTTATTTTTTTGTAGAGACGGTTTGCAACCGTCTCATTTATTTTTAAACGCATTCAATGTATTATTCAATTCATGGGACGCATGCAAATGGGACGCATTCAAATGAGACGCGTTCAATTCATGGGACGCGTTCAAATGAGACGCATGCAATTCATGGGACGCGTTCAATTCATGGGACGCGTTCAAATGAGACGCGTTCAATTCATGGGACGCATGCAATTCATGGGACGCGTTCAAATGAGACGCATGCAATTCATGGGACGCGTTCAAATGAGACGCATGCAATTCATGGGACG
>CAZKEK010000119.1:0-3468 GCA_964551805.1 uncultured Candidatus Peribacteria bacterium | reverse complement strand
AGTCATAAACTATTATTTCTAGAGACAAAAGTAACTGGCGTATTGAGTGAGGTGTTTGGCGCTCAGGTAGCAGTCAATGCTTTCCCTGTACCTAATCGATCAGTTCCTGTATAGGTAATCGCAGTAGCAGGAATATCGGTAACACCAGATGCAGTTAATGATGAACTTTGGAGTGTTATAGTAAATGCTGATCACAACATATCACTTACGGTAAATCTATGATCACCAGCAGATGCTGCAGATATTTCTTCTAAACTCGCAGCATAACTTCCTATATCAATATTTGATCAGACATTGGCAGCATGAGAAAAGTAGCTATTCATAGAAGTTCAGGTATCTTTTGAAAAACTAAATGTCCCTACCGTAATACCCAATGTAGTATTTGTTGAACTATTGGCAGCAAACGATAATCAAAAATACAGTAAGCTAAAAATTGCTAGCGTACCCAATACGACAATTTGTGGTGTTTTTATAGTTTTAAAGCTCAAAATACTTTTCATAGTCGAGTAATACAACCAAATAAACGTCTTGCTGTTCCTTATAAGTATAGTTATTTTTTTTTATTTTGCAAATATTGATATCTATTTTCCAATCAATACTTTACTGTCTGCTCTCATAAGCATAAGCATTACATATCATCTGAGCTCCAACATCATAGGAGAATCTATTTGTCTCATAATATCATGATCTTTGAGTGCTTGAAGATGTTTAGAATATCGGAGCAACTCTTGATGAGGAATATTCTGTACTCCCAAAGCATGACCAATGGAAGAAATCAGTGATTGAATGTTATTTTTAATAGTAGCCAAAAGTGTTCTTTCTCCTGGATGAATATTATAGGTATCACCAAAGAGCAATCTAGAAAGTACCGTACCAAATTGTGCTCTATTGACCAAAACATTTGGCTCAAATGTGTTTTTTGGCGTTGTTCCATCTTCGTTAAGTCCCATGAGTCCAAGCTGACACGAAAGAATGGCAAAAGATTTCATTTCTTGGGTTTCTCCCGTCATATCAGAAAAGATACATTTTTTGGTCGTATCAGGAACGCTTCAAACAAACTGTACTGCAAACGTAGAAATCATTTTTGCGAGATGTTTTCTAAGGACAAATCACGTCATATTTGCTTGTTGGATAGTTGGCATCGTTGTTATAGAATATGCATGTGCCCAAAGATAGGCATTGCTAAGTTCTAATCCATAAGGAGATCGAATATTGCCTGTTTCTTCACTAGGAGCGGCATGGCCAGTAGTGATGGTTCATGTACAAGTTTTTGTAGCTCGTTGTCAGATATCACAAACTTCTCCTTGTTTAAGAATATAATACGATGAGTTACCACAGACAACATCTTCTTGTGTACATGCAGGAGTAGTAATTATAGCTCAAATTCATCCACCACCACCGCCTCATCCTCATCATCATCCTCAAGGAACAGGTTGGGGAGCGATTACGGTAAAGGAAAATGTTATACTATTTCCTGCGACATCAGTAAGAAAAAAATAATAGATTCACGAGGTAGAAATAGCTGTCCCATTTGTGTAAGGATTTCCATTGAGCGTAGCAGACACCCCAGGAACATTGTCAGAAAAATATATACTAACACTGTGGTTATCAGGTCAAATCACGAGATTGAATACAGGATACGTTTTGTCTATCCAGGTAATATCATCGACAAGCACAAGATGATTCCACAAATTAGTTGGTCAGTAGGACATTCATGAATTGTAAGGTCACGTACCCCAAAGATAGGTAAATCTATATATACCATTTTCTGTTAGCGTATATTCTAGTATTCATGTAATATTTGAAGATCACGTAATACTTGCATATACGCTTCCGCTAGTAAAAAATCATGACGAATATGCTGGAGTATAGACCATATGTGCGATAGTGTTATTTATCCCCAATGCGAGAGTAGTTCATTCATCAGACGCAAAAATCACTCTTCCTACGAGCGTAAAAAAAGAAAGAAAAAGTAAGAGTAATGTTTTTGTATAATGATGATGGATTCCAACCAAAATATCCAGTAAAAATAAAATACATATAAGTATACAGCAAAACGATAAAAAATGCAAATTTTCGATATTACATGTATTTTTTGTGATTTGTACAGGTAAAGAAAAGTAAAGAATAGCTTTTTTTTCTTGTTTTTGGTGTTTATGACTATACTTAGGTATGAGATTTTATCTCGATATATACAAAATGCAGGAATATCTGATGTATGCATATGATCCCAACGATATACCCATCGACAAGCAATGAGAAATTGCTGAGATTTTGAGCAACAATGGAGAATATATCAAAAATTATACCATCAATCAGATAAGAGCATTAGCAAAATCGTATTATGCTATAGATGCTATTATGGATATGCCAGACCATCAAGACAAAGAAAAATCAGAATATCTCTATACGATAGTGACGTATCAGGGAGAAGATATACTACTTCATATAGCTACGGGTCAGTTTACTCCAGAAATGTTTACTACAGGAAATATCACAGAATATAGCTGATTATATCACAGCCCATTAAAATTGTTTGTCACCAACAAATGGTCAAGAACGCAAGATGAAGAAAGTTCACCAAAAGAATTCCTTGCTCATTATGCCAAGTTGTACAGTCCAAAATGATGATCGGTTGATATACGTACTGGGCAAGAAAAAGAACCTATAAATTATGGAAATAGTCTCGGTATCGTACAATATGATGATAGTATTCTCGCATTGCAAAATGCAGAAATCCACAAAATATTTCCTCAAGATATGTTCAAAAAATTTTGTACAAAAATCCAAAAACTAAAAGAAGATACCTATGAAAATATGCTCAAACAGTACAAAGACAAAGATGGATTTCATTATGTGAGTGATGAAGATAAAATATTTAATCAGACCTTTTTCACGTGTTTATTCGCTTTGAGTGGGGAGAATACAAAAATCATGTATAAATTGATACAATCGTTTGATACACAAAAAGAAGTATTTACCAAACAAAAATAACATAGAAAAAATTTTATATTACTAATTATTATAAAATGGCATTAGATTTTGATTTGTTTAGAGTAGTGGAGGTAAAAAATCCTTCCAAAAGCGCTACAGAAATTTATTTTTCTGATGGAAAAGCAAATGACCTCAAAAAAACATCAATGATTTTGTTTGAACAACAGATAAAATATATTGTAAGTGAGGAATATGAAACATATAAAAGGGTAAAAGTATTTATCATCGATGATGATGATCCTATCGTGATAGATTTCTATCCAGAAGAATATCCATTGTTTGAAGCATTTTTTATGTCGCTGTACAATACAGATGTTTAAAGTTAAGTGAACAGTGAACAGTGAACAGTGAACAGTGAACAACTAACAGTGAGGGAACTAGAAATTAGAAGTTAGAAATTAGAATTTAAAACCAACCGTACGTCATTCCGGCAGCCTGCCCCGCAGAACTGCGTGGGTTAAGAAGTTGCAGCCG
>CAZKEK010000118.1:0-3473 GCA_964551805.1 uncultured Candidatus Peribacteria bacterium | reverse complement strand
GTGAGTCTTTTATCTTTTCCAACTCGTCATTTTCTACTACACTAGTTTCCTTTCTTTTTTTTAATCATTTGATGTATGCTCTTTTTATACTCGTTCTTGTTCATAGAATTTGTCTTTTTGTCACTGCCATACAATAAACTAAAATATCTTTACTATTTGTTCATTTTTCTTCCATATCACGTAGATTTTTTCCTATTTTTAGGAGTCCCCATGTTTCAAGTGAAAGATCGTGTAATCCGGGTAATCCATCTAAAATATTTTTAATACTATCTTTATCTATAATTTCTTTATTTTTTTCTGCTATTGTACTATCTTTTGCTAAAAGTTGTGCTTCTAATTCTTTGATTTTGCTATCTTTAGCGTCTTGTATGTTTTTTATCGCAACATCTGTTTCAGATTTTCGATTTTTTATATCGTTATCGATAAAATCTTGCATTTCTTTAGGATTTGCTTTTTTATCTTTTATTTTGGTGAGCATTGCTTCTTGATCTTCCGTAAATTTAATTTTTGCATTTTCTTCATTTCCTCTATCTAGAAGCTCTTTAGATATTTCTTGAACTTTTCAAAACTCTCAGGCATCTGCTGATTTTTTCAGCTCTGTTTTTAGTTCTTCTAGAGAATATTCAGATAATTTTTTTTCTTTTTCCATAATGTTTTTTTGTTGTGATATAAAAACTTTTACTCTATAATAGTACCCAGAAAAATTTACTTGTCAAAAAACCCCCCGATATTTTGGGGAGTCTTGGTATTTATTACTTGCCTTTTTGTTTAAAATATATTTGATATGTTTTATTGTGTTAATATAATATTTTTTAAATAATTATTTGTTATTGACATTTAATATTAAATAATTATATATATGTATAATATTTTTGGCTTTAAATAAAGACAAATGACTGATAAATCTGAAAAGTTTCGAGATATTCCTGCTATCAGAGGTATGCTTGCTGATCCTAGGAAAACTTCTCGTAAAATAGAAGAGTTTGGTGATAAATTATCAAAAAAATTGGATGAAGTGCCTTGATCAAACAATCTCATGATTTCAAATGATAGATTTTCGGATATGCTTTCAGATGCCATCAGAAATAACCAAAGAGAATATGATAGTTTATCAGACAATATAGAAAATCTTTGAGATACTTATGAAGATATTTCACGGGAATTGCAAAGTTCAATGTATGATGCAATAGACGAGATACAATGAATTAGAAAACAAATGCAGATAAAAAATGATATAGCAAAAAAAAGTATTGAACAAGGTAATATTACAAATACATATTTAGACAATATAGATCAAGGAATAGACCAAACCAATAGATGAATAAACTATACTAACAGATGAATAGATCATACCAATTCAAAATTAGGTACAATAAATTCAGACATGAACCAAGGTTTTAATCAAGTATGACGTTGATTAAATAAAATAAGTTGATGAATAGAAGATCTTACGTGGGTCAATACAGTTCAATATGGTTCGAATGTACTTAAAAAAACCAATAAAAATATAATACATCTAGCACAACAATACGGTCGACCCATGAAAAAGACATTAATGGCTCTTTTTGCAAAAAATTATTTACAAGAATGAAATATCCAAACATTATCAAGTATGACATGAGAATGGCATCCTGGACTTGAATATTATTTAAATCTTTGAATGACAAGCAATGAGGTGAAAAATCTCAAAAAACAATATGGAATAGAAAAAAATGTTTTATCTCAAATGGAACAAGAAATAAATAATGAATTATCATTGGAAAAATTAAACAAAGACAGAGAAAATTTGCTTGATGAAAAAGCTAGGATTTTAATATGATATGAAGAAAAATATAAAGAAGATAAAGGAATAAGAAAGAATGAATCTCTTTCTACGCGGCAAAGCATAGAAGTAATCAAAATCGCTGGAAATAGCGTAAAAGATATTGTGAAAAAAATAAAGATAAATGGAGAAGAAATTCAAAAAGCAAAAACAAGACATTTCGAACTCGATCAAGATATAAAAATAAGGAAACAAACATTACAACTAACGGATGAAGAAATAGAACTTATTGATATATATCAAAAATCAGTATTAACAAGAGATATGGCTGAGCTTACCAATAGATGATTGATGGATGAAAGCTTTCTGGAAATACTGTCAAAAAACATGGAATTAACAGGAGAATGATCGCTGGAATTGGTACATAGAATGACTTTGGATGAAAATTGAGTCAATCCTACGTTTGAACATGATGGCGATGTCGGTAGATGGCAACAATTAAAAGCGCAAACTATACAAGGAAATATTAGTTTAAGACAAAGATGATTTATAATTAAGGGTTTGAAAAATATCGATGATTCTCTTCAACAAACAAATGAATGAATAGCCAATATTCATACGGATCTCCAACAAACAAATGAATGAATTGATAATGTAAATATAAACCTAGAATATATGAATAATCAATTAGGAGAAGCTAATGAATATTTATTGAATTTGGTTGAATCAGGCGAGGAAACTAATTCTTTGCTTATAGAAGGGAACCAAATTTTGGGAGAAGGAAATGAACTTTCAAGGATTACCAATCAAATATTGATAGGAATAGGCTGACAAATAGTGAATACATGAATACAAATTACAGAAGTCTTGGAAAATATTGGCGATGCTATTGTCATCGGTTTTAATCAGACATTAGATGTATTGCAAAACATACAGGAAATCAATCAAGGTATACAACTTATCAATCAAGAAATGCTCCAAGAATTATATAAACAATCGAGTATATTGTTAAGTATTGATCAAAGATTAACCAAACCATTGGATATTCAAGCAAATGAATATTTTATGTATGGGATAGAAATGCTTGGTACACAGGAAAAACCATCTAAACAAGATCGAATCGTTGCTTTGGAAAGTTTTGAAAACTGATTGAAGCTCAGAAATACACATTTTTTGAATCTTTATGGTGCTTGAACTGCTTTAAGGAATCTTGGAAAAGAAAAAAGGGCAGCAACCTATTTGGAAAGAGCATATAAATTTGCCAAAAAGCCAGAAAATATCTCATTAGCCAAAACAATCGCAATGGATATAGCCAAAATATATATTAAATACTTAGAATTAAAAATAGCTAAGCATTGGCTTGATGAAGTCATTGTCCATGATATAGAAGACTTGGAGGCATATTTACTCAAAGCTAGAATTACTAACGTTCTAGACCAAAAAGAAGAATTTAAAGGACTTCTTGATACTATTTATCATAAAATCATAGAGTGAAGTACAAAACTTACCTTGACTGGTAATTATGAAGACGTTCTGAAATATCTCTACAAACCGGCTACTGATCTTGTCGATCAGCACATTCAGAAGTGAGTGTTGGCCAAATTGCTTAATATTTTACCCAGTCTCCAGAGTATCTGACACAAAGATGCTGTGAAAACCGTTATTTCATCTGTCTTATTTCACTATCCCCAGAAGTTGTTCTCTATAGGAA
>CAZKEK010000117.1:0-3482 GCA_964551805.1 uncultured Candidatus Peribacteria bacterium | reverse complement strand
AAATTAGAAATTAGTTTATTTTAAACTAATATTATATTCTTGCAATGTACGTTTAAACTGACTTACATGATAGTTAGAAAGATTTTGTTTACACGTATTATCATCATCTCTCAAAAGCTTCAATACCACTAAGAAATTATCAAATTTTTTGGTCACTTCAGTCACTTCATCATCAGTAATGGTATGATTATTTTTTACTTTATCCAAAATAAACAAGGTAAAGGCATTCACCAATGTTTTGACTTGCGATTTTTTGAACGTAGGCATTTGAAGAACAAATGTAGTTTTGTTGATAGTAAGTTCTACTGGCGAATAAGTAAGAGCATTTTTACATGCATTAAATTTACCTACCTCAGCCTTGAGTACAACAGCAAGACTTGCCAAACTTCAGCTCAATATTGCTTCATCAGCTACAGGAACACTATAGACATGAGAAGTAATTACTCACAAATTGGTGTACAAGAAATCACCAGTTACTGCTCTACTATTTCCTGCTCTATCATAGACAGACAAAGTAAACGTATAGAGTTGATCTCTTTGTATTCATGAAAAACTAAGATACTGAGCAGTCAAATATTCTGAGCTACTACCGGTTACCAAAGTGGATCATGTTGTTTTATACGTAGAAATATATTTTATTGATTCAGATCATGAAAAGCTCATACGAAGTCATTCCGTAGATTCAGTAAATACAAACCCAGTAATAATAGGTTTAGTTATATCAAACGTCAATGATGAGGTATACACCAAAACTCACGTATTCCCCGCCTTATCAGCAAAAGTAATATATGCTACCAAAGGTCATTCCGTATATAAAGAAGAAAGATTTCGTGTATAGGTATATTGCAATCCAGAAACTAAACTAGTTGTAGCTGCCATACCAGATGACAATGTTGCTTGCACACCACTAAGCGTTTCACTTGCAGTAAACACAAGCGTAACTACGCCCGTCTTTGTAAGATATCAAGTAGATGCTCCACTTGCTAGCAAAGACACTCAGGTAAGTGTAGGAGATTGATTATCTATAGTAAATAATGAAGTTTCACTGATACCTGTCTGTGCAGGAGTAAGTAATCTAAGCTTATATCACGAGAATAAACGTGAATAACTTCCAGAATATGTTCCTGTATACATATATATTTGTTGTCCACTCATACCTGTCCCTAAAACGTGATAGAATCCTGATTGTTGGAAACTATATAAAGGAGCTGAATTAAAATCAATCCCCGTCACTCAAGAAGCAACCATCGCTAAAGAAACCCATTGATTATTATGATCTCGAAGTTGAAGCAACAATCCAGAAACTAAACAATCTGATCATGAATATGCCCATGTTATAGGAAAAATAGTACTGACGAACGATCACGATAAGCTCGGATTCCATATAATATCTCCACTTTCACAAACACCATTTCACAACGTAACAAGATTATTTTGTTGTTGTCGAGTATTTCATGTTTGTACCAAATTACCTGTCCCAAGTTCTTGATTACAACCTGTCAAAGATCCTCATGTTCGATAACCTCACGTAAGATATCCCCCAGTCATTTCTTGTCAAACCACAGTACATCATGTTTGCGTTTCAGCTATATATTCACCACCAACTTGTACTCAAGATTCGTCAAGTGATCCTCCACTCCAATATCCAGGAACAACTGTACATCCTGTTGTATATCATTCAGTAAGATATTGTCCGGTAAGATATTCTCACGTATAATATTGACCAGTCATAGTACAACCACTTTCCAAATTAGCAAATGTTGAAACATGTCCATACTGTGCGACAGTAAGCCCAAGCACAAGAAGAAAAAGTTTTGCTACCGCAAATCCACCAAAAAACCCAAATACATATTTTTTGTGATGATGTTTGAGATGATGATGCACATGATGAAATACGTTTTTCATAAGAGAAGCTAAATAACTAAAGGTTAAGGAATTAAGATAATTAACTAATTATACTCAGAAACAGTATTTTTGTCAAATTTTAGCGGATGTTTTTTGCAAAAAAAAAGAAAGAAAAAAACCCCCAGGATACCCAACATCCTAGGAGCAAAAGAAGAAAATGAAAAACTGAAGAACAAATAAAGCTTATCAAAGCAAAGAAAGTAATACTTTTACCTTATTCAAAAGAGACAAATCACCGGTACCCACACCGGTCAAAGAAGAAGAATCCGTCTCTCTATTTTTTGCCTCAAATTGGAAACTTTCTACCAATAGATTAGCAAGTTCTCCTCTAGAAATTTTTTGTGTACCTGCCAATTGTTTATCATAAACAAAGGATACAGGCAAGATTTTAGAAAGAATAGTATATACCTGATCTTTAGTCACAAAATCATTAGGAGCAAAATAAAATTGCCCTCATTTTGTACCAATAAGTGAATCAACAAATCCATGATCACGAGCATAGGTAAGCTGTGAAAGATATGAAGCTGAAGATTCTACATCAGCAAATGGAGAATAAAGAGAAGGAGTAAGTGTTTGATTGTTGGCTACTAATAATGAATTTACCAACAAAAGAACAAAATCATAATGACGCAAATAATTGTCAGGATAAAATTTAGGCGCTGTAGTACTTACGATACCCAAACTCGCCAATGTGGCTACAGCATTTGCAGATGGATGCCCAGACATATCAGAAAACGATGACAAATAACTGACAGAAGAAGCAACCGAGAGTACAGGAACATCAAAGATACGAACCAAATAATACGCTCATTCAGATCTCATAAGCTTATCATACGGCTCACCATCAATAGTTACCATAGTAAGATCTTTTGTCGCAAACAATAATTGTTGTAACATTCACTTAGTCATAATTCCATCTTTTACGTCCATTCAAACAATATCATCAAGATTCAACGATTGTTTACTAGTTTTTTGATAAAGTTTAGCAAACAATGCAGCAAAATCTTCTACACGAAAATAATTTTGTGGATAGAATTTTTGATGGGAAGTAAGTACGCCATAAGCAGCTAATCTATTGATATATGAAGCATAGGGATCATTTCAGATATCAATAAAATAATTCTGACCTATCAACGGAGCTACACCTTCCATTCACGGACGTACATCCAAAACACGGACGGCATCATCATCTACCGCAGACGATGATCAATGAAGTGAAGAAAGCAATCATCCAGCTTCCTCAGCCACTCAAGAGAATCTCTCTTTCAATTTAGCTCGAAGCACAGACAAATCTTGTTGTCATGATGTCGACACAACTATTGACGATGCGGGAAATACAGAAACAGCTTCTGGGATGGTATTTGCCCAAGTCGGCAAAGCGACTGAAACTACCACGAAACCAAAGGTCACCGCACTCAACATCTTTGTTTTTGTTTTTGATGCTACACTCATCAGGGAGGACAAAGAATAAATCTTACAAAACCAATTATATACAGAAATTCTAATTTGTCAATACAATTTTATGTAGAATAGCATCCAAATCCGCACAGTAAAATAATTTGTAAAAAGACACCTGT
>CAZKEK010000116.1:0-3517 GCA_964551805.1 uncultured Candidatus Peribacteria bacterium | reverse complement strand
TTTTTGAACCCCCCTGTTGATTCGGTTCCGAATTTTATACGACCAGTAGGATGATTCCCATACACAGGATTTTTGGTTCTTAAATATGTGCCATCTAAAAAAGTTCCTTCATCAAACCCAGATACCGTGCAGTTACTAATGGTTACATTTTCAGTATCCCTAACATAACCTAATGCGAATGAGCTTTTTAAGCAAATGCCATCATCATAGGGTGAGTTGACATTACAATTCGAAATATGTACATTTTTACAACAGTCAATATCAATTCCATCCCGATTTGTATCGATTTTCAAATTGTCAATTGTCAAATTATCTACACCTGTCGCTAAAACTGCAAACCATCCTCCATGAAGGATACTAACATCACGGATGATTATATTCCTACAGCCCAAAAGGCTAATACTTTTGTTAGCATTTTGTTTGGATTTGCTGTACCAAAACTTATAAAGATTTTTACCATTGATACAACCAGTTCCAACAATCGATACATTGGTTAGATTAACACCCCATATCAGACTATTTTTCCAGTGACTATGCCCTTGGTCCTGATATATTGTATTTGCACTTTCCTCCTCTTCATCATAACAATTTTCTGCATTTACTGGGGCTGCAATAATTGTGGCGCCCTGATCAATAAAAAGCAGAATATTACTTTTGAGCCGAATAGAACCGCTTAAATAATTACCAGCAGGTAAGTAAACCGTTCCGCCACCTAAATCTGCAGCAACTTCAATAGTTTTATTGATTGCTTTGCTATCTAGATTTATCCCATTTCCAATAGCCCCATAATCTTTTACATTAAAGAAAATACTACAAATCCCTAAATACGATTGCGATATTATTGTAATTGTAAATAATATTCGTTTGGGGATTAAGGTCATTGTCGTTTGATAAAATTAATTATGATAACAAAGAAGCTGAATCAATATCAAGGTAAAGCGATATATCCTTATGTTGCCGTAATATTGAAGCTGGCGCTAATGGTGAAATAGGTTCTTCAACTGTTTTCTTAACAGCTTCCGCCTTTCGTAAGTCGGGTACGCAACAAATGATGGCATGAGATTTCATAATTTGTTTTATTGACATACTGATTGCTTTTTCGGGAACATCTTGGATTGTAGAAAACCACCCTTCGCCCATTTGTTGAAATCGGCACTCTTTGTCCAATGTTACTAAAATATAAGGCTCCTCAGTTTCGAAATCTGCAGGAGGATCATTAAAAGCCAAATGGCCGTTTTCGCCTATCCCTACAAAAGCAACGTCAATTGGGTATTTAGAAATTAATTCGCCCAAACGTCTACATTCCGCTGATGAGTCAGTTTCGCCATTTACATAAAAAAACTCCTTAGGAAATACAAAATCAACAAATCGTTCTTTAAGATATTTTCGAAACGATGCTGGATGGGTATCAGAAACACCAATATATTCATCTAGATGAAAGGCCGAAACTACAGACCAATCAATATGCTCCTTCACTAATTCATTAAGCATTTCAAACTGAGAAGCCCCTGTTGCAACTATAATATTGGCTTTGCCATTTTTTATAATAGCTTTACGAATCAACTCACCTCCTCTTTTTGCCGCTTTTATACCTAGATTTTGTTTCGTTTCCGAAATGATAATTTCCATATTTTTTTAACTTTTGAATCAATTGATTTAATATAATATTTCTTACTGCTTTTACTATTCTTTTTCGAGGGATATATAATTTAAATTATCATCCAATGGTGTCATTTTAGGCATTAGTAGATGAACAAATCCTAAAATAAGGATATAAGAGAGCCCAGCAATTACAAAAGCCCAAAAGTAACCTGAATTGTTTGCCGTGTCTAAAACCGCACCTAAAGCAAGGTCAGCGATGATTGCAATAACCACTCCAATCATTTTTCCAATGCCTATTACCGATGCTACAGCTTTTTTTGGGAAAACATCTGATGCTAAAGTATAGCCGTTGACAGACCATGCCTGATGGCCTGCAGCTGCAATGCCGATTAAAAAAATTGCTATCCATTTACTTGAAATAACAGGTACAAAGCAAACAGGAAGTATGATGATGGAGCAAACAAATAGTGTTGTTTTTCTAGCTTTGTTGATAGACCAACCTTTTTTTATAAGGGACCCTGATATATAACCACCGAGGAGACTTCCCGCATCGGCTAAAATAAAAATTATTAGGAAAGGAACCCCAATATTTTCAATATTCACATTGAATTTTTCGGCTAGGAATTTTGCACCCCAAAAAAGGTAAAACCACCAAACACCGTCAGTAACAGTCGTTAATGAAAAAGCCCAAGTCTCTTTCATTGGCAAGAGCCTTGACCATTTTATCTTCTCTAACGTTTCCTCTTGAGAGTCACTATTGATATAGGCTAATTCTTCTTTTGATAAGCTTGGATGTACATCTGGTTTTTGGTATGTTCTGAGCCACAAAAAAATCCAAAGCGAACTTAAGGCTCCAGTTATCAAAAAAGGGATTTGCCAATTAGCGCCATCTACAGTGACAATAGCTCCAACCACGAAAGGAGCTAAAATTGCTCCAACACTAGTAGAGGCATCAAAAATTCCAGTCGCAAAAGCCCTGTCTTTTTTGGGGAACCACTCAGCTACTGTTTTTATTGCTGCAGGAAAATTACCAGACTCCCCAATACCAAGACCAAAACGTACTCCAATAAAACCAATTAGACTGAAAGCAGGCCTGATTGCCGCATGTAACATCCCAAAAACACTCCAAATAACAATGGAGACTGTATACCCGATTCTGGTTCCATATTTGTCAATTATTCCACCCATGAAAAGTAATCCAAATCCATAGGCAACCTTGAATGAAACCATGATGGTTGCATAATCCTTGTTTGACCAACCAAAAAGCTTTTGCAACGTAGGAGCCATCACGCCAACAATACTTCGATCAAAATAATTGATGGTTGTGGCCATAAACACTAATGCAAGTATTCTGTAACGATAGGTACCCATTTTTTTATTCATTTGTTTTCTGGATGATATACAATCTCTTCTTTTTTTCTATCCCAGTATACCTTTTTACCTTCCCGGTACGCCTGAGTAGCCATAATGCTAGCAATGGAATGCCCAAATCCAGTTTGAATATCTCCATTAGTTGAAGTGTTTCTGCTGCGCATGCAATCTACCCAGTTATCAAGATGAAACTTGCTATCATCGCTCAAAACTATTGGACCAAGTTTCATGTTATATTCTTCGGTCGTTACGATTTCAGCTTTGCCGTTTTTAACCGCCTCTTTTATTCCTTCATAAAAATCAAATCCAGCTGGAAGGTTCTGATGTTCTGAAATAAAAAACCAACAAGCACTCCCTTCTCCACCTAGGGAGAATAGATTTCCTTTTTCCCTTCAATTACAGTAATGTTTCCCAACATTCTTGCAAAATTTTAAGCGTTTTGGTATTAAAAATTTTTTACTTTATTCGTTGCCAATGCCTGGGATGTATTCGGGGTTTCTTTTATTTTCGGCCAAACAAAAATTTCTCCCTTTGGTACCCTTTA
>CAZKEK010000115.1:0-3576 GCA_964551805.1 uncultured Candidatus Peribacteria bacterium | reverse complement strand
GTTATGCTTGATGAGGTTTGTAAATATTTACCTCAAAATCCGAAACTTATTGTAGATTGTACACTTGGACATGGTGGACATACTATGGCACTTTTGTCGTTGGCAAAACAGGCAACATTAGTTGCTTTTGATGTGGATCAACTGATGATGGACAAAGCTCGCTTACAGCTCACGACGAAAATGGACAAAAATGGACAAAAATTGCTTGATATTGATAAAAGAGTAGAGTTTGTTCATGGAAATTATGCAGATATTGTGCCAGTATTGAAGTGAAGAAAGGCAGATTATATTTTGAATGACCTTGGTGTCAATCTCGAACATTTCAAGGCTGTCGAGCGTGGATTTAGTATTAGATGAGAAGCGGCGTTGGATATGAGATTTGATACTTCACAAGTCAAAACTGCTGCTACTGTCGTAGGAACATATTCTCTCCAACAACTTACAACACTTTTTGAGCAATATGCAGATTTTTCTTCATCAAAAGCTCTTGAACTTGCTCAGTATATTGTTACCAAAAGAAAGGAACATCCTATTATCACTACACAAGATTTTAAACTGGTTTTGAATGCGTGTGGGCTCGGAGATAAAGCATGTACGGTTATTTTTCAGTCGATCAGAATCGAAGTAAATAACGAATTGGATAATCTCCAAAAGTTTTTATTGGCGTTCCCAGAAACTTTAAACTTGTCTTGAAGGTGTTGTATGATTACGTATCATAGTATCGAAGATAGATTTGTAAAACGTGCATTTGTTGCTTTGGCTGCTACCGGAAATTATGCATTGGTTACCAAAAAAGCTATACAACCAAACTATAAAGAAGTTGCTCGCAATAGAGCTGCAAGAAGTGCGAAGATGAGAATACTAGAAAAAATTAACTAACAACTAACAGTGAAAAACTAATAATGATGGAGTTTTTTTACATTCGACTTTACGGACTTTAGACTTTATGACTATCTAAAATTATGAAAACATTTGCTTTTATTCCTTGCCAAGTTACTAAGGCATATTCATGAATTGTTAGTAGATATAAACGTTATGATACTCTCGTTGAACTTTTTAAGGTTGCATCGTTGTCTTTTTTTCTTGTTGCTTGTGTGTTTGTCTATTTATACTTTGTAAATATGTCCTCTACTCGTGGATATTTTCTCAAACAAGCGACGCAAGATACGGCTGCTATTGCTTTCCAATATGAAATTTTGAAAACTAAACTGCTTGATTATAAACAACAAAACTGGAATGCTATCCAGTCTAGTAGCTTTAAGAGAGATGTTGTCGATGTGAGTGCTGAAATAGTTAGCTTACCAACACATGTTCAACTTGGTTTTGTAGAGGCAAAATAATTGCCTCTCCTTATTCTCTATAATTATGGCTTGCATTAGTCATAATTTTTTTTATAATGGGAATATTCCCAAAATAAAGATATTCGTTTTTTTATTTTCTGTATGTTTTTGTTGATGGTGTGTGAAAAATGAAGAAAAAAAAAGACAAGATGTGTTGGTTTCTGTCCAGATGTTTGTTCTTTTGTTCCTAGTGGGTGTTGTGCAACGAGATGAGAAATAGTCCTTGCAAAAGATGAGGTGGAGACTTTGAGATTGAAAAATATTGAGGGGCTCGATGCTATTGCTTGATGAAAAAAAATGCAAATTTCCAAATCTACGTTTGCTAGAATATATGATCGTTGTTTGGATAAAATTGCCGATGCTATCGTGCATGGAAAAACCATTATCATGGAAAAATAGTCAGATATATTTTTTATTCTTTAATCTTTTTCTATGAAATATCTTGTATGAGCCAATTTTAAAATGTATAAAAGCCAAAAAGAACTTCAGGAATATTTCAATCAATTTATCGATACCTATTCCTGTTTTTCTACTATTGATGTGATGATTGCTCCGATGTCGGTTTGTTTATGAACTGCTGCTGAAATAACCAAAAATACTTGTGTCCACTTGTGAGCGCAAAATATGCATTATGAAGAGATGGGTGCATATACAGGAGAAATTTCTCCTTTGGTACTCAAAGAACTTCGTGCTGATTATGTTATTCTTGGGCACTCAGAAAGAAGACAATATTTTGGAGAAACCAATGATATGATCAACAAAAAAATTATATCTGCACTCCAACATGGTATAAGGCCTATTCTGTGTATTGGTGAGAATCTTCACGAAAAAGAGCTTTGACTCAGTAAAGAGGTTTTGAAAATACAACTTTTGGAATCCTTACAAGGGATAGATGATATTGGTTTAGTAGATATCGCTTATGAGCCTATTTGGGCTATTTGAACCTGAAAAAGTGCAACTCCCGAAGAAGTTCAAGATATTCATAGCTATATAAGATCACTTATTCATACGGATACCAGTAGAATTATTTATGGTGGTAGTGTAAATACAACTAATGCTGCATCATTGATTGCTCAACCAGCGGTTAATGGTTTTCTTGTGGGTTCTGCAAGTTTGGATGCTAAAACTTTTCTTGATTTGTTGTCGATGGTAGCCAACAAAACCTCGTAGATTCCTCTTTTTTATTCCTTCATTTTTTCTTATGATAGAATCTCTCAATCCTTATACTCAAGAACGTATGCAATCTTATGATTATATGTCTTGGGAAACGGTAGATCAGCTTATTCAGCAAGCGCATAGTGCGTTTACTTTGTGGAAACATATATCGTTTGCAGAAAGAAAAACTTATATGAAAAATCTTGCTCAGCTTATGCAAGACCAATTTGAATCGCTTGCTTTGTTGGATACTCAAGAAATGGGAATGCTGTATAAAGATGCAAAAGGTGATGTTACCAAGTCAGCATCCAACATTAGCTATTTTGCTGAGCATGCAGAAGCGTTGCTTGCACCAAAACCTTTTGATCAGGATGGGCTTGTATGAGAGATTATCTATCAGCCAAAGTGAGTTATTTTTTCTGTTATGCCTTGGAATTATCCCTTTAATCAGGTATTGAGAAGTGCTATCCCAAATATTATGGCAGGAAATGTTGTCGTTATGAAACATGCTTCTAACGTTCCTCAAATTGCAGAAAAATTAGAAGAGCTTTTTCTTCAGGCAGGATTTCCTAGGGGCGTATATACCAATCTTTTTGTTCCTCATGAATTTACTGAAAAAATTATAGCGCATCCTTTGATTATTGGTGCTAATGTGACGGGGTCTGATGCTGTGGGTAGACAGATAGGATCTTTGGCTGGAAAATATCTTAAACCATCGATTTTGGAGCTTGGAGGAAATGATCCGTTTATTGTTTTGGACAAT
This sequence comes from uncultured Candidatus Peribacteria bacterium, assembly GCA_964551805.1. Lineage (GTDB taxonomy): Bacteria > Patescibacteriota > Gracilibacteria > Absconditabacterales > Absconditicoccaceae > CAJBLF01. The sequence continues at coordinate 318 of CAZKEK010000115.1, read as the reverse complement.
GCTGATATGGATGCTATTGTTGCTCAAGCTATCAAAGGAAGGTTTTCTAATTATGGACAAAAATGTAATTCTTCAAAAAGATTTATCGTTCTTGCTTCTGTATATGATGATTTTTGTCAAAAATTTTCCACAGCCGTACAAGCATTACATATAGGAGATCCTATGCAAGCATCTACAGATATATGACCTTTGGCAAAAGCTTCTGCTGTGGCAACGATTGATCATCAAGTACAATCTAGTATTCAAGCTTGAGCAACGGTATTGGTTGGTGGAGCTCCTGCTCCTCAGTTTTGACCTAATTTCTATCTTCCTACGGTT
>CAZKEK010000114.1:0-3602 GCA_964551805.1 uncultured Candidatus Peribacteria bacterium | reverse complement strand
AAATATAATCTTGATCCGATGATTTTGTCTGGAGCATCAATGAGTGCGTTCATAATTGCTCTTTGTTCTGCGTGGACGCAACATGTTTTGTCTGTTATTTTTGTATTATACAATTTTTTGTCGCAAGAACATCTTCTTTGGCTTTCTAGATGTCCTGCAGGACTATTCGCACCTGTTCAGATGATTTCGTTGTTTTCTACGATAACACAACCACAACGAGCACGCTCGCAGGTTGCTTGCAAGGCTACTTCAGCCGCTTGGTGTAAAAAGTTGAGTGCTTGTTGTTCTTCGTCGCCAGTGAGGTATTTCATAAAGATTGATAAAAAAATAAAAGGCTTTCAGCCGATAAAAAGATAAAAGCGTTGCGATAAAAAGATAAAAAAATAACTTTTTCTGATTATTATTTGTTTTTGGTCTAATATTTTTTTCGGATTATGGAATTTCTATAGATTATTTTTCATAAGTTCAACTTTCTAAAATATTTTCTAATCCTTTATTTTTACATCGTTGGATATAAATTTCTCTGCATTCTTTTTCCATAATTGGTCAGTGTTTGGAAATATGTTTCGGGTTAAAATCGTGTTCATAAATGTATTTGAAGGAGCGTGCTCCACAAATCACATTTTTTACTTTTGCACGTAGTAAAACTCCTTGGCACATAGGGCAAGGCCATAATGTTGTGTATACTGTACAATCTTGGAAAGTATGTTTTCATAGTATTTTTCAAGCTCTTCTTAGAACCAAAATTTCTGCATGAGCAGATGGGTCATGAAGTTTTTTTTCTTCATTTCATGCTTTAGCTATTACTTTTCCTTCGTGTACCAATACTGCTCCAACTGGACACTCTCACCTTTTGTAAGCCTTTTTTGCTTCTTTGAGTGCAATTTCTATGAAATCTAGATCTGTCATAATTTTTCTAGTTATAAAATAATTCCTATTTTACTCGCGATGATATATGTTATGGCGGAAACTGAAGCTGCGAGGATTGCTCACCATGCTAAATCTACAATAGTTACCAAAATAGGCCAATCTTTGGTAATTGCTAAATTCGTTAGGTCGTATGTTGCATAACAGACTAGACCAAACAATAGTCCAAAGAAGATTGTGTGAAGCAATGATTCTTTTTCTATAGCCGGAATGATGACAAATGTCACGAGACCAGCGATAAAGATAAGATAGAAAATAATAGCAGCTATCCAATTTACGTTGGTATTCATTAATGTACCGATTTGTGTGCGATAAAAACTTTTGGCAATTACTCCAAGCCAGATCATATCGATAGCAAAAAAGACAGGAAGTGCAATGAGATACAGTTTTATAAACATAAGGATACTCGTGTTATATGATAAAAGATTTTAACGTTTGCTGCTAGTCCGTCGTAGGAATAGTACGTGTTGTCGGATTTTAAGAGAGTAGAGATATAACTTAGTTTACTATTTTAACTAAAAAACGGGGTATTTTTTTTTATTAAGAAATAAATAAATTTATATTTTTTTAAATATTACTTCAAAAATGTCCTCGTCTCTGTATCAACCTATAAAACTCCATCCACTAAATAATTCCCATAAAAATTGAAGAAGTTGATCAATTTCTCAATATTCATTTGTCGTACTTTTAAATCTGCAGATATTTTGAGATAGTCTTTTTAAAAAAGAAAAGACATCTTCATCATTAATATCTATATTATTTAAAATAAATGAAACTTCATTTTTTAAAATTTCTAATTCTATTAATAGCTCTCTTAATAGGTTGTCATTTAATCAATTCATAACTTTGTGCCAATTGTTTTGGTTATTTCAGGCAGGTGTTTTAAAAAATTCTTTAAATGCTTTTAGATTATATAAAGATTCTTGTTTATCGATAGAATAGCTTCATTCTGATACCGATAAAAATATTCAAATACAATTTAGTTTAAAATCTTTATACTGTTTTGAAAAGTTATTTTTAATAATATCTCTCTTATGTTTTTGTGGTATATATATTTGGAAAATATAAAATATGGAACTAGCAATAATTGATATTGAGATTGTAAATATGAAGTTCATTATTTCTTTTCAGAACAAAAATATTTCTGGTAATCTGTTTGTGAATATAAAAAACATACAAAATATAAAAGATAGTATTGTAATAAAAAGTAATATATGCTCTGTTTTCGATAGTTTCATTTGTCCTCTCTTTAAAATATATAACTAAATGCTTATAAATTAATTATTTAATTCACTTTTCTCGTCCAGTATCAAATCCTTTTTTATGTCACATTTCATATCCTTCAACAAATCCTTTATATTCTCATAGTCTAAATAATACTTTTCAAGCAGATAAAATTAATATACTAACTATAATATAAGTTCGTGTCCCTATATTGATTATTTCTGCACTATTCAAAATTATTAAAATAATGCTTATTAATCCTATTGCTATTAAAGTTTTGTTTCAAAAAAAATTAAATTGAGGATAGAGTTCATCATATTGTTTTATTGCTTCTTCTCATATTGTTAAATTAGATTTTTTATTCATTATACGATAATATTTAGAAAATAAATCAATTGAAATATATCTTTTTTGCTTCCTTTATCAAAGGAGGATTCTATAAATACTTCGCCTTATTAAAATCTACTTCAAATAACTATCTGTATACGAAACATGACAACTATATCCGTTTGGATTTTTTTGTAAGTAATCTTGATGTTCTTCTTCTGCTGGGTAGAATTTTTCTAATTTTTCTAATGTCGTCACTACGGGATCTTTCCATTTTTTTGAATTGTTTACTATTTCAATAAATTTTTCTGCTTCTTTTTTTTCTGCTTCGTTTTCGTAAAAAATAGCTGATCTATAGGAAGAACCAATATCATTACATTGACGGTTTAGGGTAGTCGGATTGTGAATCTGAAAAAAGAAATCTAGGAGTTGTTGACGTGATGTTTGTTCAGGATTATATTCTATTTCTACTGCTTCTGCATATCCTTCATGATTTTTGTAGGTTGGGTTTTTACTTTTTCCCCCTGCATATCCTACGGTGGTGTTTACTACACATGGCTGTTTTCTTATGAGTTCTTCCATTCCCCAAAAGCAACCTCCCGCTAAAACTATTTTTTTTGTCATAGTATCTTGGAGCTCAATCAATACTTCATTGCGTGTCATCCGAGGTGGTGTCCATGGTGCATTATATCAGGCATAGGAAGCGTTTCCTTGTATCATGATTCCGTCTTTATTTAATTTTGATACTAATGTTTCTTGCAAGCGTTTAATTTTTGCATCTGATCTATATCGAGAGAATTTCATCACGGCGTATTTTTTGGCAGGGATGGTAACGATTTTTACTCTTGGATCGTTGGGTGTTGGTAATGTTTCGAGCGTATATCCGCGAGGCATTCCAAACGATATGGTTTGTGTATCTCCTTCGTCTGTTGCTACTACGGGTGCTGTCATAGAAATTTTCTCTGATGTGTTTTTTTTCTCTGCAACTACAGGTGCCGTCATAGAAATACTTTCTTTCTTGGTGTTTCCTCCAAAAATATATCCTGCAACGATGCTAAATCCATTATTCAATCATCATTGAACAGTGGCTTGTGCTACGATATGTTCTGGATATTCTCTTATTT
>CAZKEK010000113.1:0-3624 GCA_964551805.1 uncultured Candidatus Peribacteria bacterium | reverse complement strand
CAAGGATTCCAAAGACCTCGAACGAATTATAGGAATTTTTGACAGATTAGACTCATAGTCAGATCTTTAATCAGAAAAAAACTGTTTTGAAAGGATTTGTTGCAGCCATCATATTAATTATACTTTGCTTTAATTTAGAAGCACAGGAATTTAGTGTCCCAAAAGACAGTCTGAAGATTTCTGTTTCAAAACAAAAAAAAGTACTTTCGCCAAAGAAAGCTTCCATCTATGCTGCTCTCTTTCCTGGACTTGGGCAGGTTTATAATGGCAAATACTGGAAACTTCCTATCGTATATGGGGGTTATGCAGGTTTAATTTATGTTCTGGGCTGGAACAACAACAACTACAATGACTATTTTGAATCGTACAAAACCATATCGAAATATCAGACTGTTGTTCAGATGAGTCAGGCAGACAAAGATTATCTGAACGGCATTTTTAAGATCCCATACTGGAATTTGAACATCAATCCATCCCGTTTTGAGACTTTCAAAACACAGTTAAATAGTGGGAAGGATTTTTACAGAAGGAGCAGGGATATGAGCATCATTATGATTGCTGCGTTGCATGTTTTGAGTATCATTGATGCAAGCGTTGACGCCAATCTCTTTGATTTTGAGATCAATGATGATCTGAGCATGCGATTTAATCCGATGCCTGTGACCTATGGAAATGGCCCACAGGTGATAGGGCTAAATGTTGCATTTAATTTCTAACTTTGTGGTTACTATGCAGATGAAATTTAACATTCTAATTCTTGCCGTTCTGGCTCAAACCGTAATTGCCTTTGCGCAGAAACCTGTCAAGACACTTACCACTGAGGAAGAACAAAAAATTTGGGCTACTGATTCCATAGCTATTAAGATGGCAGATAAGATGGTAAATGATAACCTGAATCTTTTAGTCTCAGACAAACTGGATTCGCTGGTTAACACCTGGTACATTAAAAATGCCTTCGTTTATGACAAGAGCGAATTCGATTCCTTACCGGAAGAGATGAAGACCTACCTCCCTGATTCAGTTTATATCAGCCGTCTGCAAGCCATTGACTCATTTCTTCCTCTTCCTTATAACCAAACAGTCCGCAATTTCATAGGGTTATATACGATTCGTAAACGTGATCTGACCTCCTATATTTACGGATTGTCTAACTATTATTTTCCGGTTTTCGAGGAGGCACTCGAAAGATACCAACTCCCGCACGAATTAAAATATTTGCCCATTATTGAATCTGCACTTAATCCAAAAGCATTTTCAAGGGCAGGAGCTTCCGGTTTGTGGCAGTTTATGATCGGAACCGGGAAATTATATGGACTAGAAGTTAACTCTTACGTTGATGAGCGGAATGATCCTAACAAAGCAACCGATGCTGCGGCAAGGTATCTTCGCGTTCTGTATGCCATATACGTCACTTGGACTGTCGTGATTGCGGCTTACAACTGCGGTCCGGGGAACATCAACAAAGCCGTTAGAAGAAGCGGCGGAAAACAAACTTACTGGGAAATCTACAACTCACTTCCCAGAGAAACCAGGGGTTACATACCTGTCTTCATTGCAGCATCGTACATGATGCATTACGGCAAGGAACACCAGATAAAAGCTGCCGAACCCAAATTCAATACATTAACGGACACACTTGAAGTTCATAGTTACCTGAATTTTGAACAGCTTGCTGCAATAATGAATATCTCAGTGGAACAGCTCAGGCAACTCAATCCGCAGTACAGGCGGGATATTATTCCAGCCAGGGCTGAAAAATCTTACCTGCTGAAAATTGATGGTAAAATAGTAGGTGGTTATATTCTTGAGAAAACAGGTCTACCTATGTATCCAGGTAATTTTTATGATTTTTCAGGTGAGAAATTAACAGGTGTTGAAGGAGTTTCATTATTTGTGGATCCAAATTATAAATCTGCAGGTATTGGACATAAACTTAAATACTATTATAAAGAAAATAAACATCCTGAAATATCTTTTATTTGGGGTATGGCATTTCATGGTTTAAACAATATGAACCACTGGTTAAAAACAAGAACTATGTTCAATGATTTATTTGGTGTTTATTACACTATTGAGTTTTATACACCAGGTGGTGTAAATAAATATCCAAAAACAAAATATTTGGATTTTTATGAACAACATAAAATAACAGTAGTTGATTATATTAATAGTCAATTGAAAAAAGGTAAGAAACTTAATAGTATTACATCAGTATTGGCAGATTATGGATTTGATAAAAGTGAAGTAATGGAAATAACAAATTATTGTAAAAAAGAGTAAGAATGAGACATATAAATCAAAATTGTGGTTCATCATGTGGACCAACATCATTAAAAATGATAATGATGGAAGCAGGTTATAAAGACAATCTTGGAATACAAGATATTTTTGGAATGTCCCCAACTAAGATTGGTGGAACTCCTTGGTCAAGAATGTCTAAAATAATAAGAGACTTAGGTATTAAACATAAAGTAATGGCTAATGTATCTTTAGACTATTTTAAAACAGCACCAGAAAATAAAGTTTGGATGTTAGCAGTTTATTGTGGTCAAATAAAGCATTGGGTTGTTTTACAAGGATATAAGGATAATTATTATTTAATACTTGATCCAGCAGACACTGCTAAAGAATATACTAAGAATGAATTATATAGTATATTTGGTAATAGAAACTCATTAGTCATTGAATTTGATTTAGATGATTTCTTAGGTGATTCACCAAATTATGAAACTCATGACAAAGATGGGGATTATGTTATGAATTATGTTAATGAATATCAAATGAGATTAACAGAAGATTCAAACTATATATTTGATAAATTAGGTAAAAAAGTAGATTCAGTTGAAGAAATATTCAAAGGTGATATTGATACTGATTATATCTATGGAGTATTTGATGAAGATGAAGTAATATATGATAAATATATCTTTGGTTATTCAAATGATAAAATAATACTTTTAAGATTTAAAGGAGAATAAAAGTAAACTTTTTTGACTTTTTAATTATAATATATAGTATTACATTATTAGGGGGTGTTACAGAATTGATTTGTGGTCTAATAGTGATTATGCAAGTATCGGGTGGTCTACAATGACCGATTAATAAATTAGTTGATACAATTTTAAACGGAAACGTAAATCAAGTAGGAACAAGTGAAGATTTAGTAGCTTGCTTACAAAACAACATGATCTCTGATCTAGTAGTAGCTTAATTAAGTTTAAACTATTATGCACAAAAAAGCTGTGTCACCAGTTGAAAAGTGAAACCTTTTTATTAGAGTTTTGAGATTCAAAAACTAAATTTTTTGTAAGTTAAGAAAAACTTACTAAACTTGTAAATGAATAGTTATTGTTAACTGAAAAAGACACGTTGGGCAGTACAACGTCACCTCCACAACAAAAAAGTCCATCAATTTGATGGACTTTTTATTTTAATTTAACATATATATCAATATTTTTAATTTTCTTATTTGTTGTTTTTCCTGATAATAATTGTTTTCTATCATAAAAGAAGTGAGTGTGTTGTGTAATATACATAGGAGTTTCAAAATCAACAACCAATTCATCTGCCATATCTTTTTGATAAGATGGAATCCAACCTTTATTAAAAGTTCCACATACTTCA
>CAZKEK010000112.1:0-3699 GCA_964551805.1 uncultured Candidatus Peribacteria bacterium | reverse complement strand
AGAGAAACTGAGGAGAAGTAGCTCGCCTAAGCGATCATCTTCACGTTGCATCTTTCCCCCGCCTAAGCAGAGTAGTTTTCGTTTCTGTGGCACTATCATTTACCCTTTCGGTATTCAACATCTGTTAGATGTTACCTATTTTATGGTGTCAGGACTTTCCACCCTATATGAATATAGGGCTATACACTATTTGGACATATCACTTTTAGTGAAATACAACAAAAATTCAATTGAAAAATATATATAAGTATAATTAATTAGTAGAAACAAAACAATACTTACAATAACTATAGAAAAACAAAGCTGATAACAAAAAGCTATCACAAAAAGTACATAAAATAATTATAAAAACAAAATAGAAAACAAGTCAATAACAAAATAATAAAAATAGTAACATATACATTAAAGTTTTTGCATATACCTAAATCTGGAGTATACTTATATCAACATAAGTACTTATCGTATGGCTCACTACACATGACCCTTTGTATAGGTAATTATGTTGGAGGTATTTCCTCCTTAAACACTATCTAGATCTTATACCCAATAAGATCAGATGGACCTAGAGAGAGTATTGGGGCTCTATAAAATCTATACAACAGTCAGTACTACTGGCTACAAATATAGGCTGTATGAAGCCTATCCCAATGGGCTCTCGTTAATAAACACCTTGGGTAAACATGGTACAAATAAAATACAATATAAAAAGGGAGAAACACTGATGGTATTCCAGTCGGTGTTTTTTTGTTTGTATTTTTATAAAAAAAAGATAAAATCTCATAAAAATAAAAACATTAAAATAAAAAATATGAAAAAAATAGAAGTAGAAGACCTCCAAGAAGGAGATTTCTCGATAATAGAATATCGAGATGAAATGTTGGAAAGAAGACTTATACTTGTTAAAGTATGCAAAGCAAATTGCATAGAAGAAATTAGCGAAAGTTCAACAGAAAGAATAAACGCTAATAATATACAATATGGTTTTGTATTAAGAACATTTCTTATAAAAAGAAAAATAATTAAAAGCAAAAAAATCGGTTGGAGTATAAAAAATACTAATAAAAAACCACTATATATTAGTAATATATGGCTTGTAGAGACTGAAACCATAAAAATAATGTTTCAGAAAAAAGCACAAGAAAACAAAGAACAAATGAAAAAACAAAAAAAAGACAATAATGATTTTAACAAAATCACCAAAAAATTGAAAATACCTAAAAAATAAAAATAATAATATCTAAGTAAACATCCCATTTTTTTGGGATGTTTTTGTTTGTATTTGCTTTCAAAAAATTTACAATGACCAAATACAACAATTTTCTATCTCAACTTGTTTCAATCCTTCTCACATATATCTGACATGAATTATCACGTAATACACGAAAACACCAATGAAGATCTATTAACTAGACTATTTAAAATAAGAGGAATCGATGATACTATCGACTCTTTTTTGGATCCTAAATTAAATAATTACCGACTAGACCCATTTTTGCTCAATGATATGGATAAAGCTGTAGAAAGAATCATGAACGCCATAGAAAAGAAAGAAAAAATAATGATTTTCGGGGATTACGATGTCGACGGGATAACCTCAAGTTATATTCTGTATAAATTTTTTATTAAATTTTTGAAATATACACAAGTAAGTATACAATACCCAGATAGAATAAAAGACGGATATGGAATGAAAAAAATCCACATTGATGATATCAAAAAAAAATGAGTAGACCTTATTATTACCGTAGACAATGGAATTACCTCCATACAAGAAGCAATATACGCCAAAGAACAAGGCATAGATATTATTATAACTGATCATCACCAAGATTTGGGAACGTTACCAGACGCCATAGCGGTAGTCAATCCACAAGTATCGCCAAACTATCCATTCAAAGGACTGGCAGGAGTCGGTGTAGCTTTTAAACTCATTTGCGCGTTGCTAACCAAATGTGATTTCGACCAAAAACAAAAAAACCATATTTTCAATTATTTTCTTCCTATCGTGGCTATAGGAACAGTAGCGGATATCGTACCATTAGTCAATGAAAATAGAATTATCGTAAAAAAATGATTGGAACGTATAAATTCACGCAAACAGATACCAACAGCACTCAAGTGATTTTTGGACTTTTTAAATATAAAATGAACAATAGATACCTATCATATAGGATTTATTATCTGACCAAGAATCAACGCAGGAGGAAGAATAAAGTCACCCTACGACAGTTTGTATGCCCTCCTTTACTCAGGAGAGAAACAATTAGAATATTTAGACAATTTAGAACTCATCAACACCGAAAGAAGAAAAATGCAAGAAACTATGTTCAAAGAAGCAGAAACAATGGTACAATTAGACAAAAAAATATTGATTGCTTTTCATGAAGAATTTCACGAAGGAATTATAGGTATAGTTTCATGAAGAATTACAGAAAAATACAACAAACCATCCATGATAATGAAAATAGATCAAGAAAAAAAAATAGCTGTAGCGAGCTTGAGATGACCAGAATATTTTAGTGTTATTGATATGATCAAAAGTACAGGAGATATTCTTGAAAGATTTGGAGGACATAGATGAGCATGAGGATTAACAGTAAAACTAGAGAACCTAGACGCACTTATCGAAAGATTCAATACTCACTGTGACCAATGTATCAATGAAAAAAACATTATCAAATATACAAAAGTAGATACAAAAATATATGAACACGAACGAGAAGATGAAATATTAGCAAAAATAGATAAATTAGCACCATTTGGAGAATGAAACAAAGAACCAGTATTTATGCTAGAAAATGTACATATAAAAAGAATAGAAGAAATTGGGATGAAAACAAAAACGCACCTAAAAATTCATGCTAAATTTGGAGACAAAAAAATAGTAACAATGTTTCGAGGAAAATGATGAGACGTAGAAGAATACATCACTCGTCATACAGAACCAGTTAGATTAATAGGTAAAATAAGAAAAGACACCTTTAATGGTTGATTTTATTTAGAGTGAATAGATATTCAGAAGCAAACAATGCAAGACGAAGAATAAAATACCGCTTGAAACAAATGAGAAAATTAATATACTTCTTTACAAGAACAAAGAAAAAATCCTCCCTTGAGGATTTTATTTGTTATCAAAATTAGTCAATCATAGAGACGTTTTATAGTTTATATAAAAACATGGACCAGCAAGAAATAGATCAAATAAACAATATAATAGCAAATATCGAAGAAAAAAAATGATATATACCATATTTTTCCGATTTGGAAAATCATGAAGTATTTTGACCAATATTCAAAAGTATTTCTTCTGACCAAAAAATAGAGATTCAATTGCTCATCAACGAACACATTTCAGAAAAGATAGAAAGCATGAACAAAACGAAATGAGGACAACTTTTCAAAAGATTTTTTGAAGCATACAATGAATTATTCTGGAAATTTAGAACCCTCAATGAAGGAGAAAGCACAAAAAAAGAATTTCAAGAAATAGGAAAACAAGTAGAACAAGAAATATTTAAACTAGAAGGTATTCTCACAGAAAAAATGTTTAAACAAGAAAAAGGACTCGACAAAGTCATCGATTCCTTCTACAAAATAGTCTATTCTTTTTTTCCAAAGTACAACAAGATAGATTAAGTAAAATGAGGCATAATAGAACTTTTTGTGTGGCTATTTTCCAAGAAATTCATCTATCAACCT
>CAZKEK010000111.1:0-3706 GCA_964551805.1 uncultured Candidatus Peribacteria bacterium | reverse complement strand
TTACTCCAGAAGAAAAACTTATTCAAGCAATATTTGGAGATAAATCAAAAAATGTAAAAGATACTTCACTCTATGTTTCATCTGGTAGCAACGAAGGAAAAGTTATTGATGTTGTTATTCTTGATGCTAAGAAATGAGATAATTTGATGGCAGGAGTGAGAAAGAAGATTAAGGTATATGTTGCGACTACAAGAAAGATTGAAGTAGGAGATAAACTTGCAGGAAAACATGGAAACAAAGGTATTATTTCTATCGTGGTTCCAGAAGAAGATATGCCATTTACAGAAGATGGAAGACCAGTAGATGTTTGTCTAAATCCGCTTTGAGTAATTTCTCGTATGAACATGGGACAGTTATTTGAATCACAGCTTGGATTTTTGGCAAATCATTTTGGTGTAAAATTTGCTGTTCCAACCTTTTCTAAATTTTCATCAGAAGATTTAGCGAAATTTACCAAGATGTGTGGATTTGATGATTTGAAATTCAACATTTACAATGGAGAAGATGGTAGAAAATATGACAAAAAAGTAACAGTCGGATATATGAATATTCTTAAACTTGTGCATATGGTAGAAGACAAAATCCATGCAAGATCTGTAGGACCATATTCATTGATTACGCAACAACCACTTGGAGGAAAATCAAGACAAGGAGGTCAGAGATTCGGAGAGATGGAAGTTCGGGCATTGGAAGCTTATTCTGCAGTATATACCTTGCAAGAAATGCTTACGGTAAAATCAGATGATGTTGTAGGAAGAAATAGATTATATGAATCTATCATCAAAGGACAAAAACCAAAGATTGGTGGATTGCCAGAATCATTCAACCTATTGACCTATCTTTTCAAAGGATTATGTCAAAATATAGAACCATTAAGTATTGAAGAACTTGAAGTTGTGCAAGAAGATAGAATCAAAAAAATAGTTAATTTATGACTTTCAGGAGTAATGAAGAGCAGTATTCCAGGAGAATCAGAAGAAGCTACAACAGAAGAAGATGTTGGTCAAGAAAAATGAGAAATTATAGACAATGTTATCCAAGAAATGGAAGATTTCTGAGAATTAGAATAATAAAAAATAAAGGTAATAACTAATAATGAACAACTAACAATTTTGGAAGAAGATATAAAAAAGTTTCATCGTTGTTAGTTGATAGTTATTAGTTGTGAGTTCAATTGAGTCATTTATTTTCTTACTAAGGAGATTAGTATGAACAAAACAAAATTTGAAGGATTAATTGTTAGACTTGCTTCTGTGGAAGATATCGAAAAATGGTCACATGGAGTAGTAGACAATCCAGATACCGTCAATTATAGAACAGGTAAACCAAAACAATGAGGATTATTTTGTGAATCTATTTTTTGACCAGTAAAAAATTACGAATGTAGTTGTGGAAAATATAAATGAGTAAGATATAAGGGAATCGTCTGTGAAAGATGTGGAGTAGAAGTAACGACTTCTAGAGTAAGAAGATCAAGAATGGGACATATCGAATTGGCTGTTCCTGTACTTCATGCTTGGTATAAAGCAAGTCCATCAGGATGAGTAAACCAATTACTTGGAATTTCTGCAAATGAAATTGATAAAGTATTGAGTTTCGTAAAATATATTATGGTCCAACAAGTGGACAAAGATTTCAAAAAAAAGATTAAAGAAAAGATAAAAGAAGATTTTGATGCAAAGATCAAAGAATTGGAACAATTATACAAATCTGAAGCAGAAAAAGATACTATTTCTGAAAAAGGAAAAGAAAACGTAAAAAAAACTAAGGAATTGGAAAAATTGTATAACGAAAATAAAGCTTCTCTTGAGAAAGAATTTAATAGAATAAAATCTATTATTGCTGATTTGGAAGTAGGATCTACTATTCTCGAAAACGATTATAGAAATATTTTCGCAAGATTTTCTGATTTAGTTATTTTCTTATCTGGTCCTGAATCCGTTTTGAAAATGCTTCAAAACATTAATGTAGAAAAAGATATTACCAAAAATATTCAAATTTTCAAAGAAACAAAGTCAGAAGAACAAAAGAAAAAACTTATAGCATTGATCAAATTACTTATCAACTTGCATGTTTCTGGAGTAAAACCAGAAAATATGGTAATTAGAAAACTCCCAGTAATTCCACCTGATCTTAGACCGGTAGTACAATTGGAATGAGGAAAATTTGCATCATCAGATGTAAACTTATTCTACAGACGTGTACTGATGAGAAATATTAGGTTGAAAAAAATGATCCAAGTGGGGATGCCTGATGTGGTAAAGAAAAATGAAATCAGATTGTTGCAAGAATCAGTAAATAATCTTTTGGTAGGAGAAAAAGCAAGTGCAGCAGGTGGTGCAGGTATCAAAGTATTCAAATCACTTTCTGATATGCTTTCAGGAAAAGAGGGTATCTTTAGAAAAAATCTTCTTGGAAAGAGGGTTGATTACTCAGGAAGATCAATTATTACCGTTGGTCCTGAACTTAAACTTAATGAATGTGGATTGCCAATTTATATAGCGGTTAAAATGTTTACACCGTTTATTATTGGAAAACTTATCGAGAAAAAAATCGTATATACACCAAAACAAGCAGAAAAACTTATCAAAGAAGAATCTCCGTTGGCGTTGAAATTCTTAGAAGAAGTAATCAAAGACAAATGGGTATTGCTTAATCGTGCGCCAACATTGCATAGATTGTCTATCGAAGCGTTCAAAATTGTATTGATGCCAGGAAAAACAATCAGAATTCATCCATTGGTGTGTCCTTCGTTCAATGCCGATTTTGATGGAGATCAGATGGCGATCCATTTGCCAATTTCTGATGAAGCACAAAAAGAATCAAGAGATCTTATCGCGGCAGACAAAAATATTTTGAAACCAGGATCTGGAGAGCCAACAATTGCGCATTCTCAAGATATGGTCCTTGGAATATATTATCTTACCGACTTCTTTGATCCAAGAGATCCAAAATGCAATACTATCGAAGAATGGAATACAAAAAAGCCATCAGGTATTTTCCCTGATATAGAAACAGTACTCAATAGCTATGCAAATGGAGAAATAGTAGTAAAAGATAAAATAATTCTGAACTACAACAACGAAGCAATCGAGACTATGGTGGGAAGAGTGATTTTCAATTCTATTCTCCCAGAAAGAATAAGATTTATCAATTCAACACTCAAAAACAAAGATATCAAAAAATTATTGAGTAGAATATTTGATGAATATGATATGCAAACAACAGTATATGTAGCTGATGATATTAAGGATCTTGGATTTAAATATGCAACATTAGGAGCTACTTCAGTAAATATCCTTGATATGAAAGTACCGAAAGAAAAAGAAGAAGAACTTAAAGCTGGAGATCTAAAAGCCAATGAAGTCTATAAATATTTCTTTAAAGGATTCTTTTCTGAAGAAGAAAAACACAGATCTATTATTAAAATATGGACTGATGTTAAAAAGAGAATCGAAGAAAGTTTAAAATGAATTACAACACCAGGACAAGATTTGTATACAATGGTGGATTCATGAGCGAGAGGTTCTCAAACGCATATGACTCAGATCGCTGGTATGAAGGGGTTGGTGGTTAATCCTCAAGGAGAAATTATCGAACTTCCTATCAAGAACTCATTCGTTGAAGGTCTTAGACCAATCGAGTACTTTATTTCTGCCCATGCAGGAAGAAAAGGAAAAGCTGATACGGCGTTAAGAACAGCTGA
>CAZKEK010000110.1:0-3783 GCA_964551805.1 uncultured Candidatus Peribacteria bacterium | reverse complement strand
TGCTTAGTGATACATGAAATATAGATTCAAAAAAATGATATCTAGTAAAAGTAAAAATAATTGATGCTAAGTCAGTAAAAATAAACGATAAGGAGGTAATCGGCTCTTGAAATATTTACGAAACTAGTATGAATTTACTACTTAGTTGAAACTCTGTCGATATACTTATTAAAAATAAGTATGAGCTAGAGGAAAAATATTCTTTTACTCTTACTACAAAATGGGAAGTACAGGAAAAAGAAAGAATTTTAAAAGAAGAGAAAAAAAATCAATCAGCATCAAACAAAATTAGTAATATAGAATCGACTTTATCTCTTTATAAGAAAAAGCAGATATGTTTTGAAATGAGTGCTGCGGATACTAAAGCATCTGATAATGCTGATGCAGTATATTCGATGAACTATGATTTTGAAAATTTTGAAGAATTGTATAATTGACTTATTGAAAAATACAATAATCAAATAAGGTCAAAATATGGACTTTCTTATTCTCAGATGCAAAATATACAAGATGAGTGTGTTGCAAATCTACGGTTATTGGAATAATTAAAAATTTAATTATCATCCCTATTTTTTCATTCTTTTATTAATCATTATGAAAACCAAAAAAACATCTTCGTCTTTGAAATGGTCTAATTGAGTCGACTATAAAATATTTTAAAAAGATTGTCTAAAAAAACATAAATATCTTTTTATTTTTAAATTTCACCTATGAAAAAACTTTTCTTATTACTTATTTGATGTTTACTATTTAGTTCAGTATTTGCTGCCTGAAAATTTGATTATGATACAACTTTTATAGAAAATTTGTATACCAAAAATTTGGTACAATATCATGAGACACCAAGAAATTGTTTGCCATTAAGTGGAGGAGAACAGGAACTAAAACTTATTGCAACAGATTTCATATCATCACAAACAGATAGGGATGCTTTTTGTCAAAGAGATATCCAATATAATAATAACTATCTGGAGTTCTATGCTTTTCATTGAACCAACAAAGAAAAGGAAAGTTTATACAAATATGCTTCTGACTTTGTAAATAAATACAGATGAAAAAAGGATATATCAAATACCGAAACAAATAACATACTTACAACAATTATAGGAAATTATAAATATGGCTGTGCTTTTGTTAATAATAGTATGGTTCGGTGAATAAATTTAATTCATGAATATAATGATGATAAGTATGGTTATTTATATAATAAATATGCTAATGGAGAAACATTTATTTATAATGATACCAATTTCCCAGTCTTAGATGATTTAAGTAGGATTTGACGACGAATGGATAGGCTCTGTCCATATCCAGATGGTGGAATAAATTTTATAAAAGAGAATGCACAAGAAATGAGTAATGATATGTATTGAGTTGCTGGTCAAATCACTAATGAAGAAAAAACAAAAATCATTTCGGATTCCTTAGTTCGTTGATATATACCGTTTGAAGAACGATATATAACACACCCAATAGGTAATAATACAAATATTACAACTAATAATACGGTACCTCAAATAAGCTACAACAATCCACAATTAAAACAAGCAGTTACCTGGATGAATGGAAGTGGTTTGACTAAATTTGATAATCCAAAAGATTTTATGGCGAATCAAAGTTTAAGAAGAGATGAAGCTTCAAAATTTTTTGTTCAATATGCTATGCAGGTTCAAAAGTTAGTACCTGATGAGACAAAAACAGAATGTAATAAATTCTCTGATTTAAACAAATGACGACCAGACCTAAAAGAAACAATTAAAAATGCATGTAAACTTTGATTATTCCAATGATATAATGGAGAGTTTATGCCAAACGAATTATTAACGAACGAGCAGGCTATAACTGTGCTTATTAGATTAATTGATGGTAAAAAAGATGAATCATGAACCCATTTTGGTCAAAAGTATTTTGAAAAAGCTCAACAACTTGGAATCATGAGCTGATTAAGTCTAAATTCTTCATCTAATTTTGATAGGTTAAGTAGTAGGTGAGAAATATGAATGTTGTTATATAGTACAAATACAATAGTTGCCAATAATATAATCAACAACATAACTATCACAACTAATAATATAATAAATGCACCAATAACAAATACGACAATTATAAATACAAATATAATAAATCCAGTAAATCCAGTAATTACTACATCAATAAACTGTTCTATAAATCAACACTTGGAATGAAATTCTTGTATATTAAATACTAAGTCTTGTATACAAACGAATGGTATTTGACAACAAATATGGAATGGAAACAGTCGATGAAGTTGTAGTTTAGTAAGTTGTAATAATGGCTATCAGATTTTAAATAATAGCTGTATCACAATTTCACAACAAACAATAACTCCACAACAGACAGTATCTTGATGTTATTCAGGAAGAGTAACTTTTGATTACGCAAAATGAGACCGTAGTTACTTACTTGGAGCAGGTAGTACTATGTTTAAAACAGAGCGAAGTATGCGTTCAGATAATACTATTTATTCTTATGCTAATTCTCCTTTGAAGGGGAACGCTTTGGTGGCAGCAAATATTACAGCGATTAAAGATATTATAGATGCATCACAATATACTTATTCTGACGACAATAAAGCGCCAACTGAAGGGCAAATAGTGTTGTTTAAAAATGCAAATAATATTTATATGGCACTTAAAATTATTGATATTGCAAATGGTTGAAGTAATCAAAGTCTTACAGGTATACTAACTTTTGACTATATTATCCAAGGTGATGGTAGTACTTCATTTGCAAATTGTTTTTTACCTTCATCATCACAAACAACTGTATATTTAAGTGATTTGAATCGAGAATCTGCCACAATCGGATGGAAATCTATCGGTAAAGATATTAGTGTTGATGGTCATCCATTAAAATTAAATGGAATTATGTACAATAAAGGTATAGGTACGCATGCAAATAGCGAAATTATTTACAATCTTGGATGAAATTATTCAAAATTTGAATCAGAAATAGGGATTGATAGTGAAATGATATCTAATGGGTCTGTTATATTTCAAGTATATTTAGACAACACAAAAGCTTTTGATAGTTGACTTATGAAATGGGATTCAATTAAAAAATTAGTAAATTTAAATGTTGGATGAGTTAATAAGCTGAAATTAATAGTAACAGATTCTGGAAACGGAATGGATAGTGACCATGCTGATTGGGCTGATGCAAAACTAACATCTAATTAATTAGAGAACAACAATATCAAAAAAATCTGACCGCAGAAATGTAGTCAGATTTTTTTCCTTATTTTACTTCTAGACTAAATTCACCAATTTTAGTTTCGTCCATAGTTATAATAATACTCGCTGCTCAGATTTTTTTTGCTGATATAATAATATCCATGCTACCATTATTGATGAGGGTAAGATTAGCAATATTGGTTTGAAATGTATCATTCGTTGGCAAAAAACTAAACGCAAAAGGAAGTAATCCAGCATATTTTTCTCATGTTTTTTTGTCGGTAATATCTATCGTTAGTTTTGCAGTGTTTTGTACCAAAAATGGTGAGCTACTTTCCAAGATCAAGGTGATATCGTTTTGTGTGAGAAAGTGCTCAGCGATATCGCTAAGATTATCAAACGTAAGCGATATTTTTTTTGAAATAGTTGTCGTTGATACGGGTATAGGTGTAGATATTACAGGAATAACCGGTGTGACTACTGGTGTTGTTGTAGGAGTAGTTGTAGTTGGTGTGGTGATAGGAGTAGACGAAGCACTTGAACCATGGGTATTGGATATGTTCGTTGATGAGGTGTCAGTAGATGTTTG
>CAZKEK010000109.1:0-3810 GCA_964551805.1 uncultured Candidatus Peribacteria bacterium | reverse complement strand
CCAACAACTCCTAATAACCAGAAGATTACACTGACCATAAGCCAAGAAACTCCGATAAATACTAGACCAATAGCTGCTTGTTGTAAAATTTTAAATCCTTTTTTGTATTTAGCATCGTCTCCAGCTGCAGTAACCATTTGAAATCCTCAAAAAAGTAACATTACCATAGCAATCAATGCTAACATTCCAAGCATCCAGTTGATGAAACTTTTGATAACATCAATCAATTTTCCTCCTTGAGCTGTTCCTGTACCTGCGATTCCTACGTTTGCAGTAGAAGAAGAATCTCAAAATCCTGTTGGTGTGTTTTGTGCAAAGGTAAACACATTTGAAAGACTAAGTATTCCAAGTGCGAATACTGATACAACTTTTAACGACAATTTTTTCATTTTTTTTCTTTTTTTAAACAAATTAAAAAGATTGGATTGTCTGCATAATAGATATATAGAATATAAAATCAAGTTTTTTCTATACATCATATTTTGTATGATACTACAAATTTTTATTTCTTTTGCAACTACATTTTGTATTGATGATAAGTTTGTGTATACATGCAAGGTATTTGTTGTCTAATATACTATATTACGGTAAAAATATACCTATACTCTGGTTGAAAAACGAATATAAATAATTAGTATACGGCAAGAAAATATATTTTTTTCTTTTTTGTCTGCTTTATTTGTCCTACAATATGCTAAAATCTATTTCTCATTATACAAATTTTGATCAGAAGTTGGAATATTGGTTACAAACAAAAACATTTTTGAAACATATCAAAGTAACAAAAGAATTTTATCTTCTGTCTTTTTTCTGCGCATTGTTTTTGATTCTTCTCGTGAGGTTATTTATTCTTCAGATTGTTCAACATGGATATTATGATAATTTATTAAATCAACAACATGTAAGTGAAACAGCACTTCAAGCAAAAAGAGGGAATATATTTGCTGATGATAAAGCATCTAAACATATTCAGCTTACGGATAATGTTTCTATGTATAATATCTTTGTAGATCCAAAATTTATTTGGGACAAACAAAAATTTATCGATATCGTTACTCCTGTAGAATATAAACATCTCTGTGAATTGTATGGTATGCTTGAAGTCGATCAGATCCAATGTATCAAAAATATAGAGCAATTTACTCAAACCGAAATACTTCCTATAAAGCCACAGTTTTTTTATTATGGAAGTGGAATAGTTTCTTCTGGATATGATTTCTATGATCAAACGGGATATGATATGCAGCTCCAACAACTATTAAGCGGATTTACCAAAAATGTTGCTTTGTGACTTATCAAAACTAGATTGGATCAAATGATCTATATAGGAATAAAACCAAAAAACTATCTTTGATTTTTTGCAAATACCAATTTTATTGCTGATTTAACAAAACTAAACCTTGCCTATATTGATATCCAGAGTAAAAATTATATATATATAGTACCAGAAAGAGTATCTTCTATAAATAGAGATATTGTACCACTCAAAAAGCTTCTTGAGGCTTACGGCTATCTTGGGAATTTTCCTGATTTGGAAAAGGTTTTTTATAAACAAGAAAATAGATATGTAAAAATAATTTCTGATGCTAATCCGCTTATAGCTCAACAAATCAAAAATTTAAAAACAAAATATTATCAAACTCGTTCAAAGGATAAAATTCCCTTGTTGCATGGACTTGGTATGGAATCTTATGTAAAAAGATATTACCAATATGGTTCTTTTCTTTCTAATGTCTTGGGATATGTGGATAAAAATAACAATGCTTATTATGGTATAGAACAATATTTTGATGATTCACTTCGTGGAAAAGATGGAAAAATCGTGTGACGTGCGTCTGCATGGATTGGTCCTGTTTGAGCCAATGAGTTTGAAATAGATCAAGTACAAGATGGAAATGATATTTATCTTACTATTGATATTTGAATCCAAAAAGAAGCAGAAAGTATTATCCAAAAATATCATAATACGCTAAAAGACGATTCCATTAGTGTTCTTGTTTATGATCCGCTTAATGGACATGTAATAGCTGATGCCAACTACCCTTCTTACAATCCCAACAACTATAATGATGCTTATATTTTACAGCCGCTTGGTCCAGAATATAAATTTCTTATAGACGATTTGAGTTATATTGAAAATCCTGTGTATATACAAACGTGATGAGAATATAGACCTGCTACTAGTTATGAAAGAATAGATACTACTATCCCAAAATATGTAGCAAAAAATATGTATGGTTCTCAAGTGCTTGTAGACAAGAATATTGCTATGGCATACGAGCCATGAAGTGTGTTTAAAGCATTTACTATAGCTATAGGACTTGATACTGATGAAATTAGATTTTATGATCCGTATAATGATCCAGGACAGGTTAAAGTCTGACAATTTACGATTAAAAATGCAGAAAAAGTGTGTATGGGTGATCGAAATTTTTTACATGCGTTTGTTTGGTCATGTAATGTCGGTATGGTAAGAATAGCTCAAAAAATAGGAAACGAAATATTCTACAATTATTTGGATAAATTATGATTCTGAAAAATAACAGGGATCCAGGTTGCTAACGAAGATGGGTGATTCGTTGAATGAGTAACCTCGGTATCTGATGCAAGGTTTTTTAATAACACTTTTTGACAGTGATTGCTGGTCACTCCTATACAACTTGCAGCTTGATATTGATCTATTGTAAATGGTGGATATTATGTAAAACCAACTATTGTAAAATGAATATTTGATAAAAAAACTAATGTGTATTATGCTACGCCAACAGAAATTACTCAACAAATTTTTAGACCAGAAACTGCTGAAGCACTTAAAGTATGATTATTTAGTGTGGTTGATCAAAATCCAGAACTAAAATCTGCAAAAGTTGAATGATATCAAATCGGAGGAAAAAGCTGAACATCACAGGTGGCATATAAAGGAAAATATAAAGATGGAATATGATGGACCAATGCTTCGTTTGTGTGAGTAATTACCAAAGATAATCCTAAGTATGTTGTTGTTGTCCAAGTACGTAGACCAAGACAAAATATTTGGTGATGAGCAACTGCGGGAAAAATATTTTGAGAAGTGGCTAAATTTATTATTAATTATTCGTTGATAGAAAAATAATTAAATACATGATAAAGGGATAAATGATAAATTATCTTTGGCCGATACTAATTGTAGTTGAAAATTAGATTGGATTCTATACATTGGTAGCAATATTTTACTTTGTTATTTAATCAGTATGTTTGGAAAAATTTGAGAAATGAAAAAATTGTATGACAAATACAAGACATTACAAAAAGCGCTTAAAAATCTTGTTATTAGAGGAAAAGAAGGTAAATTTATTTGAGCAGATGGTACAGAACAAGATGCAATTATTGTAGATATTAGTGGAGAAATGAAACTGAGAGAATTGCATATCAATGATGATGCGCTCCTTACTCCAGCAAAAAAAGCACAACTTGAAAGTCTTATTACTACGTGTTTCCAAAAAGCACAAACTAAAGCACAAGAAATAGTAGGAGAAAAAACAAAAGAAATTCTTGGAGTAGATCCTTCTGATATGGCAAGCATGCTTGGTTGAGGTTGATTGCCTGGTATGAACTAAAAAATAGTGAAAAGTGAAAAGTGAAAAGTGAATAGTGAAAAGTGAATAGTGAAAAGTGAATAGTTAATTACGTTATCCATTGTTTTTATAATAAATAGAAAGAAACAGCACGTTGTTTGACGGTGTTGTTTTTTTTTATTGACTTTTTGAGGGAATATCTGGCATAATAGAACTTTTTGTGTGGCTATTTTCCAAGAAATTCATCTATCAACCT
>CAZKEK010000108.1:0-3828 GCA_964551805.1 uncultured Candidatus Peribacteria bacterium | reverse complement strand
GCCCCTTTGCTCACTTTCCCGGCAATGAGGGAAAGTGAGTCTGCGAAGCAAAAAATATTTTATTGTAAAGATAAGTTTTAATAAAATTGCATCTCACACAATTTTCCATATAGTAAAAACACATTCAATCATCTTTTGTCAATTATCCATCGTGAGCATAGCGAACTTTTATCGCGAGTCGCAGACGAGCATTTATCATTTTATCATCTCCTCATGGAAAACAACAACCAACAAATGAGAGTATACCTAGTAGATATAGTAACCAAAGATACTTCAGTAGCACTTTTGGAAGACAGAATGAGAGAACTAGAAAACCTAGTAGAAACCTACGGAGGACTGGTTATTTTAAAAAAATTCCAAAAAAAAGATCAACCTGATTACAAAACCTACGTCGGTAAAGGAAAATTGGAAGAAATAATGGCAGACATGCAAAGACTCTGAGCAAATGTATTGATAGTCGGAAACGTCTTAAAACCATCACAAATTTACCACCTCAACGAGTTACTTCGCCCACTCAAAGCAGAAGCACGAGATAGAGTAGATTTGATTTTAAAAATATTTGGTAAACACGCTGAAAGTATGGAATCTAGACTCCAAATCGAACTCGCCGCTATCAGACACATGGGACCAAGAATTTTTGGTATGGGAATGGAACTTTCCAGACAAGGTGGAAATAGTGGATGAGGTGGATGAGCAAGTAGATGATTGGGAGAAACCAACACCGAAAGAATGAAAAGGCATTTAAAAGAAAAAGTTTTAAAAATAGAAAACGAGCTCAAAGAATATGAAAAAATGAGGAAACTTCATAGAGAATGAAGAATCAAAAAATGAATGCCAACCATAGGAATCGTTGGATATACCAACACAGGAAAATCTTCATTACTAAACGTCATGACCAAAAAATGAATCCTCGCAGAAAATAAATTATTTGCAACATTATGAACCCACGTAGGGAAACTTTATATAATGACAAATTCTGAAACAGGACAATGAAAGGAAATCCTACTCAACGACACTATCGGGTTTATCCGCGATTTGCCTCCAAAACTCATCAAATCATTTTCCTCTACCCTAGAAGATAGTATTGAATCCGACCTACTTCTTCATATCATAGATGCATCCGATCCATTCATAGATGAAAGAATACAAATAGTAAACCATATCTTGGACAAAATAGGCGCTAAACAAAAGAGAATCATGGTGTTCAACAAAATTGATCTCTTAGACAAACAACAACTAGAAGAGATAAAACAACACTTCCCCGACAAAGAAAACATCCGAATATCGGTCAAAGATTGAAAAAATCTAGAAAACATCAAAACAACAATCATCAACAACGTATAAACAAAAAATAGACGAATAGTTGCCTAATAGTAGACGAAAGGTTGCTGTCTTAGCAGCTTCTAAATGCTAAACACGCCCCTCTTTACGTCATTCCGGCTTTCCGTCTCTCACGTCATTCCCCACCTCACTACGTCATTCCCCACCTCACTACGTCATTCCCGCGAAAGCGGGAATCCATCTTACTAAATAGCCAATTGGATCCCCGATCTATCCGCTAAAGCGGATTAAACGTCGGGAATGACGTACGGTTGTTTTCTAAATTCTAAATTCTTTTATCTTTTAATCATCTTCTCATGACACAAAAAAACCAAGTGTACAAATGTTCAGTCTGCTGAAACATGACTGAAGTAATTCATACCGGCGCAGGTACATTAGTCTGCTGCGGAAAAGACATGCTCCTTATGACGGACGAAGTCAAACCAGAAATCTCTGGAGAAAAACACATTCCCGTAGTAGAAATAGACGGAACAAAAGTTACCATAAAAGTTGGTGCTATCGAACATCCTATGACGCCGGAACATTATATCGAATGGATAGAAGTCATCACCGAACATAGAACCTACAAAAAATTTCTTACTCCAGACGACAAACCCATAGCAATTTTCTATATCGACGCAAAAATCATTGCCATCAGAGAATATTGCAATCTCCACGGACTTCGAAAAACAGACATGTAAAATAAGACGCCAGAACTTTCCAAAGAAGTTCAACGTCGTTTTTATCCCGCTTTTTAATCCGTCTTTAGCGGATTAGCGGAATAGGAATCTTTGAAATTCCGATGTGATAAAAAAATAAGACCTCTATAACAACAATAGAGGTTTTTTTATAAATACAAACAACTAAACAACCCTCTCTGAGAGGAGAGGGGAAAGGGTGAGGTTGCCCGCATCCCAAAAAAATTAAAAAAAAACCACTTGTCAAAGACAAGCGGAAGTTATTTTTTTAAGTTCTTTTTCAACTTATTTTTTAATCCTATTATCGATAGGTT
Source organism: uncultured Candidatus Peribacteria bacterium (assembly GCA_964551805.1). Lineage (GTDB taxonomy): Bacteria > Patescibacteriota > Gracilibacteria > Absconditabacterales > Absconditicoccaceae > CAJBLF01. The sequence goes on along the minus strand of CAZKEK010000108.1, from coordinate 1,496 downwards.
CTAACCTTTCCCCACTGAGAGAATATCTATCAATATATTCATATGAATTAGGATATTTATATACATATAACAATATTCCATCAGAGAACTCGCGTATAACAACATCAGGAGCTGTAGTAGAAAACACAATTGAAAACCTTGGAATAGGATAGTCTTTAGTATTAGACCTTACTCGGTAAAAATCCTTTCCTCCTTTTACAATAGGTTTACCATCCTTTGTGTAAATATCCCAACCGACTTTGGTTAGAAAGCCAACAAATCCACAGCTATATTGTTTATAGGCATAGCAGTTTATTTGTCTTCCAACAAAAGACACAGGAAATGTAATGTCGGCTTTTGAATATTCGCAGATCAACCCATCTCCAAATTCCATTTTTCTCCGATTTCTTTCTAAAGATACATCTTCCAATCGAAAACCTTCACTTACACACACAAAACCATCCCCTATTAGCCTAGCATTTTTTGAGGCCCTTATGATTTCTTTCTTACCGATAAACAAACAATAGGTTGTCATAATATGCTTAGTATTAGGCCACTGAGCAATTATATCGCTTGCTATAACATTGTAGAGATGATTAATTTCTGCAAAGAATTTGAGTTTTATATTATACAAAACTATTGCATTTATATAGTTATCTTTATCTTTTTGAGAAAAAGGAACTATACTCATTTTAGGTATTTCAATAGTATCGTTATATACAAATTCAACGGGATCAATTACGACAGTTGCCGTAGTATCATCAGTATATGCCAACACTTCAATACGCCACGCTAAAGACACGGGAGATTGTGCTGCTAATGAACCCAAAATTCCTCCAAACAAGAGAACAAACATAATTTTTTTCATAATTGTAATTTTTTATTTTTATTATTATTTTTTTTATTTACCACTTTTTTTTATAATTTCTTATATACTTATATCAGAAAAAGTCAAGTCTACCTACAAAAAAAAACACACTCCTCTCTGAGAGGAGAGTTGCCCGCATCCCATTTTTTTTTATTTTCTAAACTCATTAAATTTTTCTATAATTTCCTCCGCTATTTTCTCAGGATGATTTTCTGTCGTATCAACAACCAAATCATAATTAGCCGGATCTGAAATATCTATGTTATATAATTCCTTGAACCTTTTAACATTTTCATCATTCCTTTTTATAGTAACTTCTTTGACGGCTTCTAACGAATCATATTCATCACCTATCCTGTTTTTATCATTAAAAATTCTCCTTGCCGCCTCATCATCACTAACATTCAAAAACACCTTAAAAGAATCTGGCTGACAAAAAAACGACATCCTTCCATCGAGGATAATCTTGGAATCTAAGGGCAGATTTTTTTGATATTCTTCATATTTGAGGTCAAATTTTTCTTTATTTTCAGGTTTTTCTCATAAAATATCAAACTGAGAAATAGTAATTCCCATATCATTAGCAATCTTTCTTTTTAAACCAGATCGGAAGAGCACACGTCTGAACTCCAGTCACATTCAGAAATCT
>CAZKEK010000107.1:0-3903 GCA_964551805.1 uncultured Candidatus Peribacteria bacterium | reverse complement strand
TATGCTAAATGAATATTATACAAGAATCCAAGAACTTAAATGAGAATAATTTTATTTTTCTTTTCTTAAAAGTTAGCACCCGGGTGCTAACTTTTGTATATAGCTTAATAAGGTATTTTGATGACTATTCCACCCGGGTGCGATAGTCACCATAGCACCCAAAAAAAAAGGTGCTCAAAATCTCTTGCATTTTTTCGTAGCATCATTATAATATACGTGCTACTTCAAAACCAATTAAACGATTTTTCAACCCCGGCGTGCCGAGGGCAGGTTACGAATTAACGAATTGCGGATTTTTTTAAGACAGAAAATTCGTAATCCGAAATCCGTAATCATTTAATCAAGTAATTTTATTTTTTAAGTATAAAAGAAATGGCAAAGATTATCGGAATCGATCTCGGAACAACCAACTCTTGTGTATCCTACATGCTAGGTGACAAATCAGAAGTGATTGCGAACGCTGAAGGAAAAAGAACAACACCTTCTGTCGTATATATCAAAGGAGATGAATTGCTCGTCGGAGATCTTGCAAAAAGAAAGGCTATTTTAGAGCCAAAAAATGTTATCTACGAAGTGAAGAGATTCATCGGTAGAAAGTATTCTGAAGTCATCGGAAAAGAAAATCTTCCTTACGAAATCAAAGAAGCAAAAGATGGAGGAGTACTTATCGTGATTGACGGAAAAGAATACAAACCTGAACAAATTTCAGCGTTTATTCTCCAAAAACTCAAAGAGGATGCTGAGAAATTCCTCGGGACTCATATCACGCAAGCAGTTATAACTACGCCGGCTTATTTCAACGATAGTCAAAGAAACGCTACCAAAGCTTCTGGAGAAATCGCTGGATTGAAGGTGGAAAGAATTATCAACGAACCAACAGCTGCTTCATTAGCCTATGGAGAAGGAAAAAATAAGGATGAAAAAATCGCTGTCTTCGATCTTGGAGGAGGAACATTTGATGTTACTATTCTTGAAATCGGAGCTGAATGAACATTCCAAGTGTTGTCGACGTCTGGAGATACCCATCTCGGAGGTGCAGATTTTGATCATGTCATTATCAATTATTTAGTTGAATCATTCAAGAAAAAAGAAGGAATAGATTTGACCAAAAACGCTATGGCAATGCAAAGAGTAAAGAACGAAGCAGAAGCCGCTAAACATCAACTTTCTCAAACAGAAAGAGTAGATATTTCTATTCCATTTATCATCACCGGTGAAGATGGATTGCCAAGAAATATGGAAGAATCGCTTACCAGAGCGCAATTTGAAAACATGTGCAAAGATCTTTTCGAAAGATGTAAAAAACCATGTCTCAGCGCACTCGAAGATTCTAAACTCAAGAAGAGCGAAATTAACCAAGTTATTCTTGTCGGATGATCAACCAGAATGCCAGCAGTCTTGAAACTCGTTAAAGATATTTTCGGTATCGATCCAAAAGCTACCGTAAATCCTGATGAATCAGTTTCACAAGGAGCTGCTATTCAATGAGGAATTATCCAAGGAGATGTGAAAGATATTTTACTTCTCGATGTAACTCCATTATCACTTTCTGTAGAAGTTGAAGGTGGATTGGCTCATGTCATGATCGCAAGAAACACAACTATCCCAGCCAAAAAAGAAAATACATTCACGACAGCTGCTGATAATCAAACAGCCGTTACCGTTCATGTAACGCAAGGAGAAAGACAATTTGCAAGAGACAATATTGATCTCTGAATGTTCAATCTCGAAGGAATACCTATGATGAGAAGAGGACAACCTCAGATCGAAGTAACCTTTGATATCGATGCAAACGGAATCTTAAATGTTACGGCAAAAGAAAAATCTACGGGAAAAGAAATCAATCATAGAATCGAAGGATCAACAAATATTTCTGACGCAGACATCGCAAAAGCAAAAGCTGAAGGAGAAAAATTTGCTGAAGAAGATCGCAAAAAAAGAGAATTAGTTGAATCCAAAAATAGACTTGAAGCACTTATCTATCAAATGGAAACAATGCTTTCAGAAAAGAAAGACCAAATCCCAGATGAAGACAAGGAAAAAGTAAACAAGCTTATGGCAGATGGTAAAGCAATTACTAGTAAAGAAGACGCAACCAAAGAAGAGATCGATGCAGAAATCGAAAGAATCCAAAAAGAATTCGCAGAACTTTATAACAAATATCAAGCTGCTCCTGCTGCATGAACTCCAAATCCAGATTCAGAATTAGAAGCAGGAAAAGAAGGTGAAACAGTAGAAGGCGAGGTTATCGACGCTGACGCTAAGTAATAAATTTCCCCACCCCAACCCTTTCCCTCAGGTAATTACCGGAGAGAGGGAGCAATAATTTTTGTTCCCCTCTCACACGAAGTGGAGAGGGGGTAGGGGTGAGGTAACTAAATGACAATATTAAAAAAAACCACCCCACGTCATACACGTCATTCCCGCGAAAGCGGGAATCCATCTTGCTAAATAGCGAATTGGATTCCCGATCTATCCGCTAAAGCGGATTAAACGTCGGGAATGACGTACAAGAGTGTACGGGGTGGTTTTTTTAAAATAATATTTTTTATTCTTCATTATCTCATCCAAATTCACGGAAATTAGTTTTCTTACTACCGTCCAAATGTACAGTAAGTGTATATATATTCGAACGATCTTTTACCGATTCTTTATCGATTACATCATAACCATTGCTTTTTAATGAATCAATAAGTTCTTTCAAGTCTTGATGCATAGTACCAAATATTACAATTTCTTCATCTCATTTTAATTTACTTATATTATCTATTTCCCAAGCCTCTGCTTTCCCAAAAATATCTCTTTCAATATAGGGTGTATTGGGTTTTTGAAGTCAATAACTTAGGTGGTTCAAAGTATCCCATGAGGAATCATTGTATCCAGTGGATTTGAATATTACACTATCATTTCATACTTCGGGTATGATGACCTGATCTAACGCACGTTGGAGTTGTGTTTGTGTTTTTTTAGTAAGTTCTCATTCCGTATCTGGACCGAATGAACTCATATTCGGACTGATATTATGTTCTCCCTGTGTTACATAAATAATCTTTTGGACTGGCATAATATTCTTATATTACAAAATAAATATATTTGAGTATATATAAAATAAACAAAATGTCAAGTATAAATAAAGGAATATGGTTTTTTCGTTTTGACAAAAGAGCTTAGAAAACTATTACTAGCTGATTTGCTTTTTTCGAATAAAAAAAAGCTGGCATAAAACCAGCTTAAATTACTACTTACATAGTAATGTGCATTAAATGTGCATTAATTTGATGGTATCCTTTTTGTCTTTTTTGGTGAATGAAATTTTAAAGATTTTGTTCCGATAAAATGCATTAATTTCTCCTTCTGAATAGGTTATGCTAATTATACCTTCTAAAGGTAAGTATACAACACTTAGTCTCTCTTTAAAATAAGCATTACATGAAATAATCGCAGCTGATGACTTAGCCGAAGGAATTTCTACTGTATTAATTATTTTTAATGTTTTTTCATCGAAACCTGCCAATAATTTGTTAGCAAATTCGAACTGTTCTTGTTGGTTTTGACCTACAATAATTTTTATGTCTTCCATATATATTATTTTTGTTTTTATTAGTATAGATATAATTATATTAAAGTCAAGTAGTTTTCTTTTTGACAAAACAACTTAGAAAACTATTACTAATCATATTTTATTTTTTTTAAAACAGCAAACCCTCCCGACCTCCCTTGACAGGGCGGCCAAGGAATTTTTCTATAAAATATATTCCATATAGTCCCCCTGTCAAGGGGGAATGAGGGGGTTTGCTAAAAAATAAATTAAAATAAAAAAACTAAAAAATTTAAATTCTCACCAGCATTCATGGATTTCCAGATAGCAAATTTCATAAATCATTTCTGACAATGATCACGATT
>CAZKEK010000106.1:0-3932 GCA_964551805.1 uncultured Candidatus Peribacteria bacterium | reverse complement strand
CACTAAATATATTCAGTATATTTGGATCACCAAAAGTGGTATATTCTTAACTTTCTCTTCTCTGTGCAACTCTGTGGCTCTCTGCGTAACTCTGTGTCAGTGCTTTTCTTACACAGAGTTGCACAGAGAACCACAGAGTTACACAGAGAAAAAATCATTTGATTCCCATTTCCCTAATTCTTCATCTTTATGAAAACAATAAAGTCAAACTCCAAATCGGATGATCAGACCAACGAGGAAATATGGTAACGGGAACAGAAATGATTAGAAAAAAAGTGGGAAATGAATCAGAAAGTTATGTTATGACCTTTCCTTTGATTACTGACTCTACAGGGAAAAAATTCTGAAAATCTGAATGAAACGCTATTTTTCTTGACCCCAACAAGACGAGTCCCTATTTCGCGTACCAATACTTTATGAATACTACTGATGAAGATGTAGAGAAATATCTCAAAATTTTCACGCTGCTTGATTTTGATGTGGTAGCTGGGATTGTAGCCAACCATAAACAAAATCCAGAACTCAGATACGGACAAAAACAATTAGCCAATTATGTAGTTACTACGGTATATGGTGAGGCGGCAGCAGAACAATCTATCAAAATTTCAGAAGTGCTTTTTGGGCAATGAGACAAAATACAAACAATAAAAACCATGTCCAAAGAAGATATCCAAGCATTGCAGCAAGAGACAGGAGGATGTTCAGTAGGTTCAGAAAAAGAAGGAATAAAATTATTAGACTTGTTTACCAAAAGCTGACTTACCGAATCAAATGGTGAAGCTAAGAAATTGATTGCTTCATGATCATTATATTGTAACGAAGAAAAAATAGAAGATATCCAAAAAACATTAAGCTCAGTAGATTTTGTTAATGGTGTGTTATTGTTGAGAAAGTGAAAAAAACAATTTAAACTAATAGATTAGAAATTAGAAATTAAAATTTAGAGAGGCAGCTACTATTCGTCAATTATCAATTCTGTATAATATCCAACTTGTTTTTTCTGTTTTTAAAAAACATTTGTCAATACTGTCTAATTGTTTGTCCAGTTCATACGTACAAAGTATATTTATTTTTCTCTTGCATTAACCCCCAAAAAAGCTAGAAAATGGTGTTCAAATATTTTTTTGTTAGTATAAATTTTATTTATTTTGTATTGTCAGATGAAAATTAGTAAGAAAATGCTTTTTGCAGCGCTTTTTGTAGTGTCAATTATCTTTATTTTCTTTGTGGGAAGAAATTTTGATGCACAAACAGGTACAAGAAATTTTATGTTTACTGCAAATGGGCTTTCACATTTTAGAAAAGGACTTGATGTGTCTGGAGGAACCAAACTTGTGTATAAGATTTCGTATGACAAATATGAAAAGGTGTATACCAATGCTACAGAGTTAGCTGCAGTCAAAAAAACTATCGAAACTATTATTATGAAAAACATAGATAATAGAATTTCAAAACTTGGAGTAAGTGACTACAAGGCGTATGTACAAAATCTTGATAATCAACATTATATAGTAGTAGAAATATGAGGAGTAGCTGATCTAGATCAAGCAAAAGGAATTATTGGAAAAACATTAGAACTTGAATTTAAACTTCAAAATCCCGAAAAACCTACAAAAACTACTATAGCAGCAAGAAAAACATTAGCTAATGGAGTCTTTGCAGAAGTAAAAAAAGATCCAGAAAATATGCAAAAACTTCTTGAAGGAAGAATGTCAGAAAATATTTATCATAGTGTGTTTACAGGAAATATGCTTGATCAGTTGCCAGACATGTACAAAAAAAATCCAAAATTGCTCGATACGGCAGAAGTAGGTAAGCTATATGGACCTATAGAAGGAAATTATACAACTATCTATTCACAAACAAAAGATGCACTCACTCAAGGTACAGGAGTAGCTTTGGATGGATATACTATGTTCCGTCTTATCAACAAATCACAAGCAAAAGATACTTCAGGTAATGCTGTTACGTTGTATGCACTTGAAGATGTCTTCGTTCAAGATAGAGAAACACGAATACCTGCTACTGATGGAGAAAAAATCCTCAATGGTGCATATTTCAAATATGCAAACTCTAGTGCTTCAGAAATGGGAGAACCTGTCGTAGTCATCAATCTTGATGATCAAGGAAAAGATGTATTTTGTAATATCACTCAAGCAAATATAGGGAAACCAATGGCAATTTTCGTTGGAGGAAATCTCCTTACTGCACCAAACATCCAAAGCAAAATTTGTGGAGGGACAGCAGAAATCAATGGTTCATTTACTACAGCTACCGCAAAAGAACTTGCAGATTCATTAAACGAAGGAACATTACCAGCACCATTGATCTTGATGCAAGAAGAAAAAATTAGTCCAAGTCTTGGAGACAATGCACTCACATGAGCGTTGCGAGCTGGATTGATAGGATTTATAGCAATAATGATATTATTATATTTTATGTATGGGGTCAGAAAAATGATTCTTACAGGAATAGTGTTGATTGTATTCTTAGCTGTACTTGCAGCATTTATGAAGCTTACTGATTATGCACTTTCACTTAGTGGAATAGCGGTTATTATTCTTTCTATAGGAATGGGAGTAGATGCAAATATCTTGATATACGAAAGACTCAACGAAGAATTAAAAGAAGGAAAAAGTATGTCATGAGCAATCGATCATGCAAAAGAGAGAAGTTGGTCAGCGATTAGAGATGGACAGATTAGTACAGGGTTGATAGCATTTGTCTTGTTTTCTATGGGTACCAATGTATTTAAAGGATTTGGATCAATGTTGATTGTAACTATGTTACTTACCTTATTCCTCAATGTACCACTTACCAAATTACTTCTTCATACATTTTACGATAAAAATAAATAAGGCATAAAGTTTCAAAGACAAAAGGGTGTGAAGAATAAAATCTTTGCACCTTTATGGTCTTTTAGTTCTTTTTATCCTTTAGTAATTGGGTCTATGAAACAAAAAATCTTCTTGATTATTGGTATTGTATTGTTGAGCTTTTTCTGAGTAGCTATCTACAACGAATTTATGGCAAATCACACATACTATCAATCTATGCTTACGACTTGGGTCAATCGAAAATTAGTGATTTGGTCAATTATATCAGTAGCTATCCCTATCTTATATATCATCAAATCAAAAATATTTTCTGTCAAAAAATTTTTTCTCTATGTACTTCCTGCTACATTGATGGTGTATACGACAGCATTTACACTTGTCAAAGATAGCATTATAGGAGGATCAGCAGGGTTTATTATTCTTATGGTCAACACACTTATTCTCTATTTCTTAGCAATGTATTTCATCGTTGGAATAGCTGCTTTTGGAACACGAATATCTACCAAATGGATACAATTCAAAGAAACAAGACGACAAGAAATGCTTATAAATTTCTGAATCGGACTGGGGGTGTTCTTGCTTATTATATATGTATTTTCCATGGTGCATTTGCTTCGAGGAGTGATAATATGGTTACTCTTCTTTGGTTTAGGAGCTATGGTATGGTATACAAAAACACCATTGCTTCAATATTTACCACTACTTAGCCAAGTAGCTGATCAGTTTAGAGGAGAAAATCTCAAAGCCAATTGGCGAAAACGAATAGGAATTGTTTTGTTGGCAATCTCTATTATCTATTATTTGTATGGATTCCAATTATCATATATTCCTTATTCTACTGCTTGGGATGCAAATCATGAATATATGTATATACCAAGAGTACTTGCACAAAATCATGGAGTACTTCGAGGAAATGTATGACCTGCAGCAGCAGCTCCTTACTTGCGACATATTTTCATTACCTTTTGGTTTGCATTGATAAATCCTATCAAGAGCTGGTTTTGGATTGCTCCAGATACGATAGCGGTAGCTATGAATTTCCTCAGTGGACTATTTGTTTTGATCTTTGGAACAGGACTTATCAAAGAAGTAGTA
>CAZKEK010000105.1:0-3946 GCA_964551805.1 uncultured Candidatus Peribacteria bacterium | reverse complement strand
TTACAATATATTCATCTATTATAACATTTTTTCTGATTTTTGATGTATATTTTATTTCTTCATTTACAATTTTTCATAATCCATTCAATTCCATTTTACCATCAACAATTTCACCAAAACAATGTTCACGATTTTTTACACATATTGTTATAAAATAATCACCATAAGAATAATCCCATTCAGGCAATCTTGAAGATTTTATACGATATCTGTCTGCAAATTTATCTGACATAGATCATAGTTTAAAGAGTTAGAAATTATGCTAATGTTTTGATGTACTGGGCAAATAGATCTCCCTTTTCTTCAAAATTTTTCCAAATACTATAACTTGGTGATGCAGTAGATAATAGACATATTTTCCCTTTTTGTGTATTTTCGTAAGCAAATTTGACAGCATCTTGCATATTTTCTGTTTTATATATTGTGAAATGCTCTGTATAATTATGTTTTTGTATAGTTTCTCCTATCCTCTTTCCTGAATCTGGGAAAAGTACAATATTTCTGATGTTGGATTCACGTATGACCTCTATAAGCTCGTCAAAGACATATCCCCTATCCGTTCATCACAAGAATATCGTATCTATTTCATTTCCAAATGTTTTTATCGCTTGGATGGTGCTTTCTGGTGTCGTAGAAATAGCATCATCGATCCATTGAATACCTCCATAGATTCATAGCTGTTGCATTCTATGTGGGAGTCCAACAAATGTTTTGAGTACGGTGTCGAGCACCATTGGATCTATAGCAAGAATATCACAGATTCCTAAGACTGCACAAATATTTATTCTATTGTGGTCTCCTTGGAGTAAGATATTTTCATCATCAAATATTTTTTTTCCACCGATACAAAAATCTCCCCCACCATAGGAATATTTCCCCTGATGTCAGAATATACTAAAAGATTGGTCAGCTATATTTTTTTGGAAATCTGGATATCTTTGGGTAATTTCATCTCTTATGAGAAGATGCTCGCTTCCTGAAAGAATATTGAGTTTTGCGTTTTTGTAATTTTCGAATCCCTCGTGCCAATCGAGATGATCTGCATAAATATTGAGCAATACACTGATATAATTGTGTTTTTTGAGTCCATCAAGCATATAGCTTGAGATTTCAAATACGACCATTTCCTCTTGTTGTTTGCTGAGATCTTGGATATTGAGATAATCGAGAACTGGATTGCCTATATTTCCGATCAATTGGACTGATTTGCCTGCTGTCTTGAGGGTTTCGTAGGTTAGTGTGGCGGTAGTAGATTTTCCTTTGGTTCCAGAAATAGCGATAATTTTCCCCTGGTAATAGTCAAAAAACAGCTGTGCCTGGCTAGTTATTTTGTCTTTGTAAGGATAAATTTTTTCGTGATAAAGAGAAATTCATGGAGTCTTGATAATACAATCATACGCTGTTAAATTATCTAGATATGATGGTCCATAGATTGCGTGAAGCTTTGGATCAGGCAATGATTGTGGGGTGGCATCCAAAATGGTGATGTTTTCTGGTGATATTCCGTTTTGTAACAAAAAATTGAGTGAAGATTTTCCTTCTCTTCCGTATCATAAAATAGCGATTTTTTTATTATGAAATTGCTGAAAATTTACCATATATCATAAGTAGCATATAAGACTTTTATTGATGAGAATATAGTGTTTTTGATGATAATTGCAATTTTAGTTTTGTTTTGAATATTTATTAAGGCCTTGATCGATACTTTTTTATATAAAATCAAAAGAGTGAACCAAAATGTCCACTCTTTTAAATCTTTACTCTGGAAAGCATAACTATTCCAGTATGAATCTTGAACCTTTGCTATAAGCCTCTAGTTCAAGTAGGTTTTTCACAATTCCATTAACAACGTGGTCTTTTACTCCTTCATCATTACCATAAGCACAAAACCAATCTGAAACCTTATCTACTCTTGCTGAACAATCCTCAAATTTAATTTTTTGGAAAGTTGTTTTTATAAAACTAATAACCTTTCCTGTTTCATAATGTACTTCGGGGATCATTAGTTCCATTTTTGCAATGTCCTCTGCATTAATCACTTGCAAGTTTTCACTCCCAGTTATTGCCACAGGACCTACAATTTTTACTCCAAGCTTTATCAGATTACCAATATTAACGATCGGCTGTAATTCCCGTTTATTAATAGTAATTAATAATTCTGGGTTTTGCTCGAATTTTAGGTTGATTTTTTGAACGCGAATTCTCACTACTTTCCAAGATTTAAAAAATCTTAAGAAAGAAAAATAATTTTTTTGCATAATTTTTTGTTTAATTTGATAGGTTTTTAGGGAGGATTTTCTGCCTCTGTTTGTTTGTATGTATTTTCCTTATACATATTTCTAGTTAAATGTCAATACATTTTTAAGACAAATTTATTTGCTTGATTTTTTGGGGTCAATGGCTATATTTTGTGTATGAAAACTTTTTCTACATTCTATTTCACCTGATATAACTTTGACAAAAAAACGTTCAAAGCATCTTTTTCGTATTCTTTTGACCATGAGGTCGATTTTACGGAAATCATCGATTTCGCTAGCAATGAATTACAGGTATTACCTACCATAGATACAGAAATAATGGATACACTCCTCTTTCACCTTTCTTTGGCGGTTTGAATAAGTTATTATAAGCTTTTTCCTACAAAAGATTTGGTTGTAGAGACAGGAAAACTTAATAATGATCAACAAGTATTTTGGAAAACTTTTTATCTCCAAGGACTTGGTGAGTTTTTCTTTAGAAATAATATTTCTCCTACAGGATTGCTTAATTTTGTCAACGGAGCTATCACCTCACCAAATAAACAATTTTCTTGCAATTCCCAGACTCCTATAGTAGCCCTTGGTGGAGGAAAAGATAGTTTAGTAAGTGTTGAACTCATTAAAAAATTGCATATTCCTTTTTTTACTGCTACTTTTGGAAAAGATTATTATCTCCATGCAGCAGTAAATGCTGTTGTTGGTGTACCAAGATTGGTTATGACGAGGACATTTGATCCTCAGCTGTTTGCTATGAATCAGCAATGAAGGTATAATTGTCATGTACCTATTAGTGGAATCATTGCTTTTGTCCTCGATACTGTAGCATATCTCTACAATTTTCAATATATCGTTATGTCCAACGAAAAAAGTGCCAACGAAGGGAATACGTTCCTGGAATGAATTGATATCAATCATCAACGATCCAAAAGTTATCAATTTGAATCAGAATTTTCTCAGTATCTCAAAAAATATATTTCTCCTGATATAGCATATTTTAGCATAGTAAGAGGAATGTATGAACTTAAAATAGCCCAGATTTTTGCCCAATATCCTCAATATTTTTCTACTTTTAGTAGTTGCAACAATAATTTTAAAGTCATAGAAGCCAACAAAACTACCGATCACCGTCGATGTGGCGTGTGTCCAAAATGTGCCTTTGTATATAGCATTTTGAGACCTTTCATCAGCGATGAGCAGACACAAACGATTTTTGGTCAAGAACTCTATGAAAATGCTGATTTACTCGTGACTTACAAGGAACTCTTGGGTATCGAATGAATCAAACCATTTGAATGTGTGGGAACCAATGAAGAAGTAACCTATGCGATGTATCTCTATTATCAAAAAATCAAACATTTTTCACAGATTCCTCCGATCATGAAATTATTCAAAAATAAGGTTCTTCCTAACCTTTCTCCTATCGACCTCCACAATTTTGAAACAAAGCTTATGCAAATATCTCATGAAGAAACTAATATTCCTGAATTTTTTCTTTCTTGTATACCTCACAGCTAGAGAAAACATATTTTATATATAGTTTTTTTACACTGTCAATCCAATCTCTCAGATTAGCTGATGTTTTTTTGATTATTTATTTGCCCAGAGTATACTTATTATGTTTACTCTTTGTGCAGATATATGATGAAAAAATCACACAGTTCTTGGACTAACGTACGCAAACTTTTGCT
>CAZKEK010000104.1:0-3955 GCA_964551805.1 uncultured Candidatus Peribacteria bacterium | reverse complement strand
CTCTGAAAAGATCTGTTTATCCTCGAACAGCCAACCGTAAAACAACTGGCTGATATCATCAAAAAAACAGAAAGCATGGGACAAGATGAAGTCAAAAACACGAAGATCATGATTGAGGTTTTGCAGTCATTTTTGAAAAACAAATGATGGTTTGGATATACCAAAGCCAAACTTGGGTATATTCTCAAACATCTCACTCCTGAGAATCTAGTCCTTGTCCGAAATGAGATTTTTTTTTGATTGGGGCTGACCAAGGAGCCACTTCGTGAACTTGAAAGTGATCTAACCAAACAGCAAGCTTCATCTCCTTGATAGCCCTGTTTATCAAATACTATAACCAAGAACTGGAAGCAGTACTCAATATGACAGCTTGCCAGTTTTTTGGGTTATTGGAAGAGATACAATATTTGGAAGACCCGAAAAAGATAAGGAAAACAAAAAATCTCCCTAGAGACAAGATTAAGAAACTTGAATCTAAGAGAGATTTTGAAGATTTTTTCTTTGGGTAATATTTATATACTTATGCTTCTATGACAATTTGTTTTTTTTGTCTTATACTCAAATAAGCCACTAATCCAACAATTCAAATAAGAAAGATTGGGGTTATCCACATTGTTGATATTCCTAATCCACCATATTTAGGGTCTTGTGTAAGGTAATCTCAAATTGATGCACCAAGTGGACGAGTTAATATGTATGCACTCCAGAATGCAAATATTGGATTTATCTGAAATTTAAATTGTTTCTTTTTGAAATAGTAAAATGCACCACTAATGAGAGCAATCGTTCCAGCGAATACTAAGCCTGCCTGTACATATCCTATACCTACACTTTCTGATAACAAGTCTCAAGATGCTGTACCTAATGCAAAAGTAAACAGAATTGCTAACCAATAAAATGCTTCTCTTTTAGCAGTAAATATTGAATGAATAGATAGTGTCTTTTCTTTGAGATACCAAAAGATAAATACTAAAGCCAAACCGATAGTGAAAGCGATCGTAGTTATAACTAAACTAATTCCTAAGCCTTCAACCATTTGATCAGTAATCAAAGTTCATACAATGCTTATCAAAATAACGGCAAGCCAATATACAACAGGGACATATTTTTTAAATCTGAATTGTATCACAAGTACAATAGCCAATAAAGCACTCATGATGTATGATGTATTTACCAATCCAAAATGAAGATTGAAAGAAAGATAATCTGCTCAGGTTTCTCCTATAGTCGTTCCAAGAATTTTTATGATCCAAAAATAAATAGTGATTTCTGGCACTCTATTGAGTAATCATGTTAGATTTTGTTTTATTTTTTCCATGACAAAAATATTTTAGAAAACTAAAAAATCTTATTTCTTATCAAAAGAATCATACTCATAATTTAATGGTAATCAATGCTAAATAAAAATTCGTAGTTTACTCCTTTGATTTTTTAAATCTTTTAAGAATTATCTCTTCTAAAGTAATAATAGGAGTATAAATATATCTTTTAGTTAAACCAAAGATATTCTTAGAATTCAATAATAATGCAGGAAGAATACCAATGACCATTGAAGCCAGTACATCAGTTGGTCGATGAACACCAACAGAAACACGAGATATTGCCATTATTAATGTGGTTGCCAAGAAAAAGTATCAAAATTTTACAAAAAATTTATTTTTGTTTTTAATTCCCCATAGTAATGTAGCCACCGCAATTGCCATACTCAAGGATACATGATCAGAAGGAAAAGATTTATCTGGGATATGGGAAAGTATAAGATTTCATGCATGATGAATATATCACTCAGGACGCTGTTTATCTGCAAAATATTGAATAAATAGATTCAGACCAAGCGACAATATTCACGAAAAGAATATGAACAATGCCACTATTTTATCTTCTATACTTTTTTTTGTAATTCATTTGATATACAAAAATGCTAGAAATATAGGGAAAATAAACACAAAAATATCAGCTGTGTATGGAATTATTACTCTCAATGTTTGATGAGCACTTATAAGGTCATTAAGCCAAATAAGAGTATTATATCATCGAGTTGGTTCTGTTAAATGAAAATAATTGTATCAGATCATAATTACAAACAAAAGAAAAAGATAAAAAGATTGATTTTCGTTTATTGAGTGTATGTATTCTCTATTCGTTTTCCATTTCAATTAAAAATAAACTGATAAAACTCAATTCTGATTAAAACTAGAGGTAGTAATTTACCTCTTTTTTTGATGTTTATGGCAACAAATAAAATCTTTGAACTTCTCCGAGATCTCAAACTTGATAGAACCTGAGTGGCTCAGCAACTCAACCAAGTTAGAGATGATATCAATGGTTTCAATCAAAGGATCAAAGATCAGACGGCTTTGCAACTTTCTTTGAATGTCGGAAATCTCAAAACCAAACTTGATGAAGTCAAAGCACAAATCAAACTCGCAAAAGAACAAGGGAACCGTGATGGTGTTATCCAATTGACTGCCGATGCTTCAAGAATTCAACAATCACTAACTCAAGCAGGAAGAGAACTAAGAAATTATACAAGAACCTGATCATCAGACATCTCGGTTTTGTGAAAAAATTTTCAAGGAGTTAATACCGAGATACTCAAACAATGAGGGATTATACAAAGCACCGTTCAGAAAATGAAGGTCACTTTTTCGTGATTAAAAGAGATCATTCTGACTGCTTTTTCTGTTACTGCGATCATTGGATTTGTAAAATCATTATTCACTTTATCATCAGAACTTCAACAGGCGAAAATAGCCTTCACTAATATGTTTAAGAGTGAAGAGATAGCGATAAAACTTCTTAAACAAATCCAGGCTTTTGCAAAACAAACTCCTTTTGATCAGATGGGTCTTATCGACTGAGCCAAAAGACTATCTGCCTACGGTTTCAAAGCGAATCAAATTCTCCCAATCATGAAATCACTAGGAGATGCTGTGGCTGGTGTAGGTTGAAACCAAGATACATTGAATGGTGTGATCGTAGCTCTTGGACAGATGCAAACCAAAGGTAAATTGGTACAACAAGAAGTAAATCAGATCGCTGAAAGAGGTATCCCTATTTTCGAGATTTTGAGAAAAAAACTAGGGTTGACTCAAGAACAATTGGGTAATATCTGAGAACAAGGAATCTCATCAGCCAAAGCTATCCCACTGATCTTGGAAGGAATCAATGAAAAGTTTTGATGACTTATGGAATTACAATCCAAGACCCTCCAAGGAAAACTCTCAAATATGATTGATAGTTTCAAAATCAAGATGGCAGAGCTTGGATTGGTACTGGCTCCTATTTTCTGAGGTATCATGGCAAGTTTACAAGCGATCATTACTCCTGTCTTCAATATCCTGATCTTAGGATTCAAGGGGCTCTGAGTAGTATTCAAAACTGTGTTTGATGGTGCAAAACAGGTCTATCAATTTTTTGCTAATAATTTTGTCATTATCACAAAAACAATCCTGGCGACTTTTCTGTCTGCTTTGATTATCATGAAACAACAAACGATCATTACCTTTTTGCAAGGAATCGTGAACACTATTATCAGATGAATGGCGATAGCTTGAACTGCCGTGATTAATTTCTCAAAAGCCAGTCGATACTTCATAACCAATCTGAGAACAATAGTCGTCGAGGCTACCAGAGCTACGGTCGCCTTTATCAAAAAATGAGTAGCATTGGCAGTGACGACCGTCAGAACATATGCACAAATTATCGCCAATAACCTCGCTTCATTATCGTTTCGTAGTCTTGGAATCTCTATTCTAGGTGCCTTGAAAAATCTCTTATTGTTAGGTGCAAGGTTCTTTTTGATCGGTACCATCGTTGCAACGGTAGTGATAGCGATCTATAAAAATTGGAGTGTTTTGAAAGAGAAACTGAAGCCTGTCTTTGAGTTTATGGCAAAAGTCGGACAGGCAGTTCCTGGAGCGATAGCCAAAGCATGGAATTTTTGTGTTGATGT
>CAZKEK010000103.1:0-3973 GCA_964551805.1 uncultured Candidatus Peribacteria bacterium | reverse complement strand
GAGCGGTCTTGCGTCAGTTTGCGTGCATTTTGCCAGATTGCTAATATAGATACCATTGTTTGCTATCTCGGTATAAAGGTCGAGAGAAAATTGTTCCGTTCGCTCCTGTGGTTTGAGCTTTTGAATATGTTCATAGCTTGTTGGTGAAATCGCTCAGAGCGCAGACAACAGTTTCCAGATATTTTTAGTTCACAATCGAGGAGCGCGAAGTCACTTCCATCAAGGAATACAAGAAACATTTCTCCCGGTGGGATTCATAAACAACAAAAATAATTTCGGATTTTTTTTGCATCCCGCACCATACACAGAGAGGAGATTACTATCTCCGTGAATATGTTGCAACTTGTCAAAAGCAGGAAATAATTTGGGGATTTGAATATCTTGCATAAGTTTTTAAAATTATAAATTTGTAATAATTGCCGAGCTAATTATTTAATAATCGTTCTTTCTTTGATGGTTTGCATTTATAATGTTTATATATTCCGATTTTCATGGTTGAGAAGTTAGAAGGTAAAAATATTTTTTTTGTTTTGTCTCCCTTTTTAAAGGGAGAGGTATCCGCATTTCACGGATGAGGGATTTTGTGTCGCACGACTAAATCCTCCACCACGGAGTTTATCCCGCAAGGCGGGACAGGCTCTCCTTTGCAAAGGAGGACAAAAAAGAGAGTAAATTAAATAATTAGTAATTATTTTTAAGCTCCCAATCCAATGTTTTCAAAAATTTAGGGACTATTCCATATCTCGTTGCACCACTAAAATCAGTACCAAATCCATCATACACATATTTTGGTGCATTGGGTAATGCTACATATCCACTTGTTGTAGTTCATGTAATTGTTGCACCATTATACAATGCTGCGTGGTATGCAAGTCCTGTAAAATCGAATCAGGTGTACGTCAAATTGATTCAGAGTTTTGTTTTGTATTGTGTGTATTTTGCTTTGGAAAAATCGATAAAATCTTGGACGCTTTGGAGGAATTTTGATTCTGTTATTTGTCCTGTTCCATAGTCCTTGCTCAAAATTTGAAATGGACCATCGCCATTGTTGGGGAGATAATATCCACAACTTGTTTCTCTATATCGAGTAGCTATCGTCAACGCTGTAGGAAAATTATTAGCAAAACTAATCGTATCTATAGTATTGTACCATCATGCACACGTATCTTTTTCTGTGATGTCTTTGATTTGTCCGGTATATTGATTAACGAAATTTTGTTTAAATTCTTTGGAGAGAATTTTGGCTTTTGTCTTTTCGTTGTTTACTTGCGTAATCAAATAATTGCTCAGCTCACTAAGATAATAGGTCAGCTGGGCGTGATTGCTAAACTGATCTTGTAAGGTCTTAAGCTGAAGAAAAAAGTCCGCCTTGTCTTTTACATTTCCTGTAGTAATCGTATCAAGCTGAGCTTTGAGTACTTTGATTTGATTGAGGTCTTGGGTGGTTGGGGTATAGGCAAAGGAATATCAAAGAAATAACGCTACTACTCCCAGCGCAAAAAGAGTTTTTTTCATGCGACAAAAAAACGAGATAAATCCATCATTTAATATAGGTTTATCTCGTCGTGTTTCAAGGAAAAATAGTTTAGGAGTTATTTAGGTGAACGATAAACGTTGCTCATAAGCTTTTCATATGTAAGCTCAGTTGATTTCGCTCATCCAGGGACAAGAACACCATCACCTCCCATAAGCTCATGAAGAGCTTGCCAATAAGTTCTGTTGGCTGTTTTAAATGTTGTCTCAAAATCTTTATCTATTCCTTTAAATAATTTTGCTCACGTATTTTGCATTGCAGTTATACCATTAGTCGTATTAAGCCATGTGGTCAAATATCATTGCCAGGTAGAATCAGCAAGACGTAATCACTCATTTCTCTGATGTCCTATTTCTCTAGATTTTTCCATAAAACTTGGGTCTTTAGTTACCAATCCTAATGATTGATAGTCATCATCATTCCAAGATGCGTCCATACCCATTTTTGTTTCCATAAATCTTTGAAATCTTGAATTAGCAGCAGTAAACTGTCCGCTGGTATTCATACCAAATCATTCAGCAAGTTTTTTCTTTTGTTGTCCACTAAACGATTGCAGTGCACCCAATGAAGCAGCTCATCACTTGAAAGGAAGTATCGGCATAGTCTTCGCCATCTCTTCTGCTTTTTTGGTAAGTGTCTTCATAATATCAGCAATAGTTCATCATCCTGTAGTAAGTGATAATTTTATAAACCATCGCATCAAAAATATCGTCAATAAAAGAATAAGCGTAGAACTAAAAAAGTTTTTTCCTCATTCAAGGACGTTTGGTCACAAAATATCCGTTTGATCTACAGAAATATTGGTCACTCCATCGATAGCGAGGGTAGAAATACTTGTTCAACTTTGAGATAGAGAAACACCATTGAGATTATTTTCTCGTCCTGCTCACGAAGTCATCATTCATTTTTGCATACTTACCACGACAATAAGCATCAGAGAGATTCCTATTACAAATATCAGTGGTTTAAATACCGTAGCCAGTAGGTTGGAAAGTGAAAAGAGTTTGAAAATTCCACCACTTCAGGTCTTGGGTTTAAACAATTGAAGTAAAATAAGAAAAGGAGATCAGATAATAAAGATTCGAAGCAATCCAATCCTAATGATGTTGGCAATAAATAAGAGAAGGAGTCCAACCGTAAAAAACAACAGCCAGAATGCTCTTAATGCAAAAGAAAGCGTAAGTGTTGGTGCGTCTGTAGTTTGTTCCGTTCCCAGATAGTTTTGGAAGTGAAATACTCCCATTCCTAGAAAGATAAATGGTCAACTTACCGAATTGTAACTTGGCATAATATTTTTTCGAAGGGAATCGCTGGAACTTGCAGTATCAGTTCCTGTCATAGGAATCATAGTGATAGCATGTCCTGTGCTATCGAGATTTACTGATATTCTTTGTGTTTTAAATTCACTGATTTTCTTGTTTATTTCGTTTTTGAGGTTAACATCATTGTTTAAAAATGTCATAGGAAAAGAACTAATAGACGCCGTAGCTACGGTAGAAATATCGACGATCGCTCCCATAAGAAACCAACTCGCTTGGATAAGTATTCCCGCTAGCAAGGTATTGGTAAGTATCTTTTTGACATCCAACGCTTCTTTCCCTGTCAAGCTTTTGATGATAGATCCAAGTACCAATGCCAACAAAGCAAAGTTAGCAAAGTTTTTCATAATATTCCAAATCTTCCAAAGATAGACATCCATATGGAGAAATGCTCCATAGACAAAATCATTGGTCATGAGTTTCCCGGCAAGGATAGCAAGCACTACCCATCATCGAGAACAAAGTGCAATAAAGTTTTTTAGTCATTCTTGGATATCTTTGAGTGAGTTGGTTGTAGTAGCTGTAGCATTGTCTGCAAACGTAGGAACAATAAAGAAAAATCAAACAATAAAAATCAGACTAACGACTTTGATCGTCTGCGGATTCATGATGAATTTGATTATTCTTTTTAGCGTCATGGGGAAGAGGAAGAATAAATAGGGAAGATTATTTTGTTGGAATAAATGTTGTCGTATAGGTATCTGTTCATGGGGATTTAGTAACGGTAAGTGTATTTTTTCAGATAACTTCCGTATAGGTAGTATTTCCTTGCTCAAAATATTCTTTGAATTCACTCGTAGCAGCTGCTATTTTTGTTTTTACCTCATCTTCTTTTGTTGTTTCTGTGATGCCTTTAGTTATTTTTTCTTTTATCGTTGTCGTTGCACGTTCTGTGGCTTCTTTAGTATACCAGTTTTCTCAAAGGAAAGTACTCGCATTAGCAATAGCTTTTGTTTTTCCTTCAGCAGAGAGTCCACTCTTGGTTATAGCATCAAACATAGTATTTATATTTGCAGCTGTTCAAAAGTTAATAAGCTGATCTTCCCTATCAGGAAGTTGGATACCTGCAGCCGTAAGTGCTTCTTTGGCAGTAGCTCATCAAGATCGGAAGAGCACACGT
>CAZKEK010000102.1:0-3987 GCA_964551805.1 uncultured Candidatus Peribacteria bacterium | reverse complement strand
AGAAACCTCTGATCATGTTTCAGGAGCGCAATGATTATTGGTTGGAGTCGTCATCGGATTATACTTTTCAGGCTTCTTTTTTGCTGTGTCTTTCGCGATTTCGTAAGTTTTTTGATCTCTATATTTTATAGTAAGTTTGGCTGTATTAGCTTTATTTTCTAGTCGTAGCGTGTAGGGATTGTCGGAGTGTTTGATAATTGTTAAGGTTAGGATGTTAAGTTTTTGTTTTTCACTACATCCTTCAAAGGTTATAGTCGTTCCTGTTGGAGTAACGAGTTTTCCTTCAGTATCAAAGAAATCAGCTGTTGTTTTTTTTATCTCTGGGGTAGCGTCTGTTTTGTCTGCTCCTTTCATGTTTTGAATAACCGTTGTCTGGATTTTTTCTTTTGCCCATTCTTTTTTTCCATTAATTTTATTTTCTATTGTGGCTACAGAAGTTGTCTCAGAATCTTGTACAATACGATGTGCATCGTCCAGTTTTTCTGTTCCTAAACAAAGTATTCTACTAATACCTTTGGCTTCAGTGACGGTATATGATCATATTTTTCCAACATTTCCAATCGTCAAAATATTGTTTTTGAGTGAGAAGTTTTTCTCCGCCTCAGCAGTGGCATGGATATTGAGAAAGTCTTGAAGTTTTGGATATGCTTCTTTGGTATTGAGTTTGATAACCAATTTTCCATCTTGTACGGTACAAATAAGTTTGTTTTTTGGATAAACATTGTAGAGTGCAGTAAGGTAGTCTGCATATTTTTGCAAATTTCCATCTTTTGTTTCGATATGTTCCGTTCCAATTCCTTGTCCCATTTCATATTGGGTATAAAGATATTGTTGCTCGTTTGGTACGTATTTATTTTTCCATGTAGATATTCTAGCTCCGACATAGAATCCAAAAATTCCAAATTTTTCTTGTCCAAGATCGACTTCTGATTCTGTACCTCAGTTTGCAATATTTCCTGCTCCAGTAGTTTCTCCAGCACTCGCAGATGCCTTTGGTGCATTTTTTGTAGATTTTGGAAGTTTGAAGGTAAGCATATTGCTGGTTACGCCAAACGATAATTTAGTCACATCAATCTTACCATGAAGTTCAGCAATAACATCATGTCTTCGTTCTTCGATATTTCCTGATTGCATAATATCAAGCAGAGTAGTTACCGCAGATATTTGTTTGTCTTTAGGGAGAATTGCAATCTTTCCTTCTGGTCCAAAAAATCAGTTATGATGCATATAACTAACGATATTTTTGAGATTGCTAAGTAAGTGTTGTTGGTTATTTTTTACAAATTTTTCATACTTACCACCAGAAAAATTGGTGATTTTGTCAGAAATATTTTGATAAAAAGCAGCTTCGTTTATGAGTGTCTCTGCAGACATATCATCGGCATTGAAAATTTCTTGACTCAGACTTGCATATTGTTCGTTGAGCTGATTGATTCCCACGATAGGATCTTTTTGCCAATTGATTCCTCCGCTTACTTCAGCACCAACACCATTAGTTATACTAATAGAAGCAACAGCGTTTCCATCGATACCAAGATATTTAGCGCTTCTGACTTGTGAAAGGTCAGCATTGATAACATTTCCATGGTATATTGCTCTGCAATATTTCCTGCAAGACCAAAAGACAATTCTAGTCCTTTTGCTCAGAGAATAATTCCGGCATCTGGTCATCGACTTCGTTTTGTTCTTCCCGATTCGCTGATACCACTTTCATGTATTCCCAAAGTAAGTCTCAATCATCCTTGTGCGCTATAGTGGATACCACCCGTAGTAAGTTTTTTTACGGTAGTTTCCAAAAATTCTTTTTGCGCATTGCGAGCAGCTCGTCCTTTAGTAATTCCCGCGGCTTGTATTTGTGTTCTTGCTCCATTGTTTGTCGTAATAGTCGCATTGTCGAGCGTAGTCATTAGCTTGATGAATATCGTTTCTCTGACACGAACAACGCCTTCTTTTTTGATAAGTTCTCTAAGGTCAGCTTGTTCTGGATCATCCAGTCATTTCACTTCTTTGAGCCAAGTATCGATAGCAATTTTTGCTTCTGTTTTGCTTTCTTTGGCTTCGATAATCGCTTTTGTATCATCACCGACAAGTGTTTCATACAAATCAGGTTGTACTTCTTGTGCTCCTCCATTGATTTTTCTAATAGATTCAAGAAAAAATGATTTGAATTCTGGCATACCATCGACGTGATTTCCATCGGTATCGGTGTATCCTACGATAAGTTTACTCAGATTTTCTTTTGTACATTTACTTTCATTTCCTGTCATTTCTTCAAGAAACTTCAATTGGTTGGCATCAAGCAATCTTGTATCAGTAATTTTCATATTCTTAAAAATATTTCCAATCACGATTTGTTCTCATTTTCCAGGATGTTCTACGTCTTGCACGGCAATAGCTTGCTCGAGCGTAAACAACAATTGTTGTCCAAAAACTGTACCCACATCTCATTGGTTTTCCTTTTTATTGAGCGCAATAGCTCCATCTCCATTCAAATCACACAAAAATTTCAAAACATTTCACGGATTCACTTTCGAAGATTTTTCTTTATAATTTTATCTATTCTTTTTTTCTTTGTTTCCTCTTCCATTTCATGTTATTTCCATTTCATTATTCCATTCTTTTACTGCCATTCCTACATCACTCTTATTTTCCACTAATGCAGCAAAGGTATCGAGATCTTTTCGTTTTGCTGTCGTAAATATTTTGGCCATTTTCCCCACTTCACTATCTATTCGACCGTCACGTTTGTAGTGCAAAACTCAAGCATCTATAAGTTTATTCAATACTTTTTTGGTAGCGTGTTTATCCGTACATAAAGGAGAAGATCCATCTTCATTGAGAGGAAACGCTTCGAAAATCTGTTTATGTATATAATTAGGGTCAGTATCTTTCATATCATCTCGCTCTTTTTCGTGGTTTTTTTTGAATAATGTCGCTTCACGGATAGCAATAATAATTCCTGCCAATCACGATTCTATTCCAAGATTGATATTAAAAGTTCTTTTGCTAAGCTCGTTTTTTTGTTCATCATCAAAAATTCTCTCCATCGCGTTTTTCAATTTTCTGTCGGTATAGACATTTTCAAAATGATCATCTTTACCAAAAGATGCGTATTCTGTATCTCTAAAGGCATCTACATAGAGAGATTTTACTTCAAAAGGTTCTTTTCCATCAATTCCTTCACCTCTATCTGACAACCAAACATTGGAATCTCCAACGGATCATTCAGCTCCTTGAGCGCTTGTTTGGATACTTTTCCACAAATCTTTGAGCTCAAACTTGTATGATTTAAGCGCATTTTGTATTTCTTTGTCTTGTATTTTTGCGATTTCTTGCAAATATCATGACTGTTCTACCGCATATTTTGCCAATGCATCAAGTTCATTTTGTTTTCATGACATTACAATATCTTTTACCGTTTTTTCTGTTTTGACTCCATCTATCATAAGACTAATTGTGCTTTCTCGCTGGTTACCAAGCATTCCATCAAATTGATTTTCAACTATTTTATTTATTTCAGCAATATGAGAATCTAGGTCAGTTTCTATTGCAGTTGACTTAAGCGATTTTAGGTCGTCTTTTGTGATATCGACAATATTGTTTAGGTCGCGATATCTCTCACGATCATCCTTTTTATATTCGATATTGCTACTTAATGCGATAGCCATTCGAGTTGTTCCACAAATAAAAGTTTACACATACAATAGTACTCAGAAAAAAATAATTACCCAATTTCTGTTCTTTTTTGGTTTACTTTAACTACCGTTATCATAAAATTATGATATAATATGTATAAAATACCAAAAGAAAAGTTTTTGAAAAAAAAATCTGTAAAGATGTACAGACTGATTAAATTAAAATATACCTACTTATATTATTTGGTCGTAGTTATTTACAAAATACTACCATAAATAATTATCTGATTTTTTTAGCCACGAACGGGAATCGAACCCGTGACCTCTCCCTTACCATGGGAACGCTCTACCG
>CAZKEK010000101.1:0-4066 GCA_964551805.1 uncultured Candidatus Peribacteria bacterium | reverse complement strand
CAAGCGGCTATGATGCCAAATGCCATATTTTCTTGGTAATTTATGATAGGTATTTTGAGCTGTACGCCTGGTATTAGATCAGTAAAAAGACGTATTCTGTACATTACGTAAAATACTACGATAATTATTCCCATATGGACGACTGGTCTTAATAAACGTATGCATATATTATATTTTTGATTCATGTACTTGGATAAAAGCTAAAAAAATATTTATTTTTTGTGTGTGAGCATATATATTTTTTCTACAATTATATGTGTTTGCTTCTCAAAATCTCCTGTAGCATCTTGTATAAATCCAGCAGCAAACCTATGCCCACCTCATCATAATGCTTTGGATATAGCATCGCAATCAATATTTCCTTTGCTGCGTAATTCTCCACTATTTTTTGCTCTGAGTGATCATTTTATAATTTCATCTTTTTTTCTCAACAAAACAACTAATTCTGGCCCATCGATATTTTGTATGATGTGGAGAACGTATGATGCTTCTTCTTGGTCTATTTTATATTCTTCCAATTCTTTTTCATCGTAATATGTATATAAAATGTTTTCTTTTTGTTGCATTCTACTCAGTAATATTTGCAAAAATTTTATAGCATTGAGTGATTTTTTACGAAAGAGATTATTTACTACAAGATCTTTGTCTGCTCATAGTTTAAGCAATTTTACTACATTGGAAAAGGTTCTAATATGGTTTTCTTCAAATAAAAAATTACCTGAATCTGATGTTATCCCCATATAAAAATAGGTTGCAATGTCCTTATCATATGCTTCTGATCGCCATTTTCTTGTGTGTTCAAAAATAACCTCACATGCACTAATACTTTTGGTATCTTTTATCGCTAGAGCATTTGTTGGATGTTGTTCTAAGTGATGATCAAAAATTACTATAGGTCTTTCAGTAAAATATTTTGGATTTGCTTGATTAAATATTCCTATGCGTCCAAATCATGTAAAATCCACAAAAACAATAAGATCATACGATTTATAATCAAAATTAGTTTTGAGTTTATGTATCCCTTTAACAAAATCAAAAATTTTACTTGGTTTGCTAGGTACAAAATAAAAAACCTTTTTTTTCTGATTTTCCAATAATTTACCCAATCAGAGCATAGATCAAATACAGTCTCCATCTGGGCTCATATGCCCAAATATTGCTATTTTTTTTGCTTGTTCAAGCATATGTTTTACTTGGGTATCGTTTTTGTTCATCTTTATTATTTTGCAAATAAATTTTGTATCTTTTGTAGTCATTCTTCGCTTAATCAAACATTATGATTGCCTATGGTTATAGTATTTTCTCCTCTTTCTGTTTGTATAATCGTCATTATTTCATCTATTTTTTTGATACTATCCGGTAAGGTGAATACTGTTTGTCTTGGCTGTATGTTTTCTGTTTCTTCGTTTTCATTTTCTATATTTTCATCCTCATGTTCTTTTTCTGTATCATCCTCTAGTGATTTCATTCTCAAAGCTTTTGCTTTTACTACGGTCATCTCTGGATTATATCTTCATCATGCTTGTTTTATGAGTTGTTCGCGAGATACTTTTACTATTTTTTCCATACTCAATGACCTTCCTTTAAATCATGTGATAATGAGAATATCAAATTTTTGGAAATTGAGTATTTCTCTTACAAAAAATTCTATATTTCAAGAAATATCTTCAATCTGTATAAAAAATCATTTCTTTTTTGCTCTTTGGATATTTTTGATATATCATACAATCATAAATCCACCAAAACCTTCTTTTTCTTTAAATTGTGAAATGAAATTATATCTTTTGATATGGGTATAGAGTCCATCCAAAGGATTTCCCGAAACAAATACCTTAAATACTTCATATTCCATCATGAGTTTTTCCATCATAGTCGTTTCTGGACCAGGTTTAAGACTCATTTTTGTACTCATTTCCATCATACCAAAAAGTCCTACATTGGTGTCTTTTGATTTTTTTGTCCATTCAAAAATAGTGTCAGTATTTGCCAATAAAATACCACGATCTCAGAACTCATCAAAAGCTCATCATTTTATCAATCCTTCTATAGATTTTTTGTTGATAATAGAAGCACATCTATCTATAAAATTTTCTATACTTGTATATGCTCCATGAGCCTCTCTTTCTTTTTGGATAACTTCTCCAATTTCTAATCCAAGTCCCTTGGTACAAAAAAATCATAATCTGATTTGTTCTCCCAGCGCTGCTACATGATTGAATGATTCATTTATGCTTGTAGGTAGTACTGTTATTCATTGATTTTGTGCTTCGTAGACATAGAGACTTAACTCATCAGTATCTTCTTCTACTGATCTAATCAATGATGCATAAAATTCTACTGGATAATATGCTTTGAGGTATGCGGTTTGATATGCAATCATCGCATAACAGACTGAGTGTGATTTGTTGAAGGAATAAGCTGCAGCAGGTTCTATCATTTTTTCATAGACATAGATTGCTGTTTCTTTTTTGTAGTCTCTAAATTCTTTTGATCTAATGGCAAATTCTTTTTTGAGCTGTTCGATAATTTCCTTTTTCTTTTTTCCAATTCATCTTCTTAAGAGGTCAGCTTCTGCAAGTGAAAATCATGCCATAGATTGTACCAAAAACATAAGCTGTTCTTGATATACTGCGATTCCATAGGTAAGATTCATAATAGGGGCAAGATCTTCCACCAATTTAATATTTTCTTGGTCTGCTGCTTCTTCTCCATATTTTTTTATCAATAGATCTCTAAGCTCTTGACTCATATAACTAATAGCTTCTTCTCAGTTTTTTCTTGCAATATAATTGGGAATAAACTCCATAGGTCATGGACGATATAACGCATTCATCGCAACAAGATCGTTTATGGAATCGGTTTTGAGTTTAATCAAAAACTTTCTCATCCCATTTGATTCAAACTGGAATATTCCTGTAGTATTTCCCACTTGAAATACTTTTTGGAAGGTAAACGGATCGTCCAATGGTGGCTGAAACGAGGTATCTTCGAAAAACATTTTAAACATATCAGGAAGTTCTTTTTCTTCTTTTTCATATCTTTTTTGTAATATTTTTATGCAATTTTTGATGACTGATAAATTTCTAAGTCCAAGAAAATCCATTTTAAGCAATCCAATGGTTTCCATCGTTGGTCCATCATATTGACTAACTATTGTACTTTCATTTTCTTTGACATATTGTACAGGAGAATATTTTTTTACTTTGTCTGGTGCTATGATAATACCACATGCATGCACGCCAAGTTGTCTCATATTTCCTTGTAATTTTTCTGCTAATTCTGCTGCTTTTTTTATTTTTTCATCTCATTCGTAGAGTGCTTTTAGCTCATCTGTTGCATCTGGTGAATGTACTGCTTGCAATAATGATATTTTGTCTGGCATAAGTGAAGAAATTTGATTGGATTTTTCGAAGGGAACGCCAAGTACTCTTGCTACATCTTTGAATGCAGCTTTACTTGCCATTTGCATATATGTTCCTATTGAGCTTACTTGATCTTGTCCGTATTTTTGGGTGACATATTGAATAACTTTTTCTCTTTGTACATCTTCAAAATCGATATCGAAATCTGGCATCGAAATACGCGCAGGATTGAGAAATCTTTCAAACAGCAATCCAAATTGTAAAGGATCGACATCAGTAATCCTCACTAACCATGCCAAAATAGATCATGCTCCTGATCATCTTCATGGACCAACAACGATCATATTTTTTTTTGCCCAACGAACAAAATCTGCTACAATAAGAAAGTATGAATTAAATCCCATTTCTTTGATTACTTTGAGTTCGTATTCCAAACGATCAATGTATTCTCCCAATGTTCCAAAGGATAGCGGTATATCTTTGTTGGTAGTCAGAAAATCTTTTTTTGATTGTGTATATGTTTCTAATGTTATTTCATGGAGTTCTTTTGGTTCTATTTCTTGGATAGGTTTTGTTGGTATTCCTTTGTTTGAAATTTTTGTCATCGTTAAAATAGTCTCTTGATCTCGTCAAAGATTGAACTTATGACTTAATCATTTGTATGCACGATAACGTAATTCAAACTCATGGATATGCATGTTTAT
>CAZKEK010000100.1:0-4086 GCA_964551805.1 uncultured Candidatus Peribacteria bacterium | reverse complement strand
CTTTATTGTTTTCATAAAGATGAAGAAAATCATATCCCTGCAAGAGCATATAGCTAAATTCTGTATAGGTAATACTCAATTCTGGATCTTCTATTCTTTTTTTGACGGATTCTTTGCTCAGCATATTATTGACGGTAATATATTTTCCTGCAGTACTCAAAAATTCGAAGATATTCATATTTTTGTAAAAATCGTAGTTATTTATTACTTCAAATTTGAAATCATATCCGCTCAACGATCTAAGATTTTCCAAAATTTGTTTCACTTGGTTGGTAATAGCTTGTTCATTGTGTCTGAGGGTTGTTTCGTCAAGCATCACTCTATCGCTTGCTTTGAAACTAGGATCTCCAATCATTCCTGTTGCTCACCCAACAATCATTACAAACGTATTATTTCTTTTCATAAAGTTGACTGCTGTCATGAAACAAACAAAATTTCCCAGCTGAAGCGAATCTGCTGTAGGATCAAATCCACAGTAAAATTTTTGACCTCATTTTTCGTAGAGATCGAAAAGCTTTTCATCAGTAAACTGATAAATCAAACCACGACTTTCTAATTCTTCACGTAAATTCATTTTTTAGTATTTACAAGATAAATTTTATTTATTTAGTTATTATAGTATAATTCCATCACTTATCACATTTCATTTACGAAGCCATAGGCTGAGTATTTTACATTCTTTCCAAAAATTTCATTCAGATTAATTCCATGGATTTTTTTAGTGTTTCGATTATTTTTTTCAATAGCGCGATTCTTGCTATTTTTTGCTGATTATCATCTCACAATATTTTGGTATGCGCATAATAACTATTTGCCATTTGTGCAAGATCAAAACAATATTTTGCAATATAATGTGGTGCTAAATCTTCTTTTGCTTTTTGGATTATTGATTCACAGGTACTGATTTTTTTGATAAGACCGAATTCTTCATCCCCATTGAGTAAGGTATAATCAACAACTGTCGTATCTACATTTGCACTATCGATAATACTTTGTATTCTTGCTCAGGTATACAGAATATATGCTCCTGTTTCTCCCTGCATATCCATCACCTCATCAAGATCAAAAACAATATCTTTTGTTACATCTCCTCTCATCAAAAAGAATCTTAATGCAGACACCGCTAATGCTTCTGCAACACCATTTAGTCGATTATTATCTTTTTCTGGATTTCTTTGTTGGGTTTCATTGTATGCTTTGGTGTGGAGCATATCGAGCATTTCATCTATAGTCACTGTTCGTCATTTTCTACTTGCAAAAGGAAGTTTCTTTTCTTGTTTTTCTTCATCGCTGAGTGAATAATTGAGTTTTGTTAATGTCTCCGGAGTGAGATACACAATACCATATCCGAGTGGGAGATATTGTTTTTTTGTTTCATCATGTCCGAGCAATTTGAGTGCTGACGTTACAATTTCTTGTGGCGGAATCTGTCTGTAATCAATTACCGTAATAGCCGTATCATAATTTCAGAATCTATCAGCAGTTTCTTTTGCACCCGGGTGCGAATTTGTAGTATAGACGATTTCTCCTCTTGGATCTTTTTGGAATATTTCATAGCCAAAATCTTTGGAAATATAGCCAAGTTTCCACATCGCGAATGCGATATCTTTGGCTATGTAAGTAGCTAAACCATCAGATTTTATCATAATTTGATATTTTTTTTCTTCTTTGGCATATTCTGGTAGTGATGAAAGATCGAGCACTCGACATCCTTTTGCGTCACCATCCTCCATAAATTTTACATATCATTTGTCTTTGAGTACGGCTATAGCTTCAGCAAAAAATTTGAGATGAAGAATGTTGGTTTCCCAAGCGACAAGGTCGAAATATGCACCCATCCTTCGGCAACTCACCATTTGTTGGAGCGTGCAATCCTGAGTATATTTCTGATGTAATGTTTTGATTTCTGGATCCGTATCTTCTTCGATTTTCAACAGCGTCTCAGAAAGTTGTTGCATAAATACTGGATCTTCTTCTCTCTTTCTCATTTCACTATAGACCTCTCCACAATAATGATCGAACTTTTTGTCTGTCTCGACGGGGATATTATAATAGAGATGACCTACGATATTGTAGCCGATATTGACTCCACTATCATCACCATAATCACAGCTAGTAACGTCATATCAGAGAGCGGTATAAATTCTTCTTATACTATCTCCGACACAAATATTTCTTGCTTGTCCAATATGCAGTGGCTTGTTTGGGTTGGCTGACATATATTCTATCAAAATCTTCGAGTTTGAATTTTGGATTTTCAATGCTCAATGTTCAATTTGAAAAAACTTTGTAATAAAGTCGGATTGATTGATGTGTGCATTTATATATCCACCAATAGCTTCACATTTGGAAAAATAAGGAGAACTGATTTTTTCAGCGAATTGTTGTGCTATCATGTTTGGGGATTTCTTTTCTTGTTTCGCTAACTGAAAGCATGGAAATGCAAAATCTCCCGGAATATTTTCGGGTGGAATTTCTATCATTGCCAAAATTTCTTCTAATGGAAGATCAATATGTTTGGCTATTTCTTGCGCAAAATGATGCTTGTATATAGATAGCATGAGTATATAGGTGAGTAAAAATAGGGAGAAAGGAGAATAATTTTCAATTTTTAATGTTTAATGTTTAATTTTTAATTTTTAATGTTCAATTTTTAATTTTTAATTTTTAATGTTTAATTTTAAAATAGTTATTCTTCTCTCTGTGGTGATTTTCTGAGGAGTTTTATTTTTGCTGTATGTTTTTTTTGGAGAATACGAGCTTCACGTTGAGCTGTTGGTATATTGGTTGCTATTCTTTTTTTTGGCTCGACCATAGCGGTTGCAAGCAATTGTTTGAAATGCGCAAGTACTTTTTCTTTGTTGGCTTTTTGTAAACGCTCTTCTTGGCACGTCATAATCAGAATATTTTCTCCGTGATGAACCATATTTCCTGCCATAGCAATCAGTCTATTTTTTTGTGATGATGTTAGATATTGTGAGTTTCCTATATTGAAATAGAGTTCTGCTTTTGTTTCTCTTTTGTTGATATTTTGTCCACCCGCTCAGCTACTTTTGGAAAAACGAAAATATATCTCCTGATCCAAAACATTCTGTATACTGGTGGCTACACGCATATAAAATAGCTGAAGAATAAAATAGTTAACTTATTTTTTTGTGTCTTCCTATTTTGGTATTTTCATACGCATCCAATTCTCTAGATATCTGATTTTTTGCTAACTTTTCTCATTTTGACGTGTTTTTTTTTGCGCCACTCACCGTGCGAGAAAGCTCTTCGACCCCTAACCACAAGCCACTTCCTATAGTGTTTGCTATACTAGTTTTACGTTTTTCTTCAAATTTTTTGAGATCTGTAGTCATGAGCATGAAAAGGGATAAACACTTAATGTACTATAAATATTTACATTTAAAAAGCAATTATTTTCTTATAAAGACAATGTAAATTAGAAATATAAAATATATATTATTTTATTTAATAAAAAAATAGAATTTTTTAAAAAATAAATCCTATTTTCTTTGTTTAGCATTTTTTTTAATATCTGTATGCTTCAGTTTTGTATGGTCAATCAATATCTACACCAATATAGTTGGCCTGAGTTTGTGTTAATGTATCAAGTTTTACTCAAATATGTTCTAAATGTAATCTAGCAACCTTTTCATCCAAATGTTTTGGAAGTGTATATACTTTATTTTCATATCTTTCTGGATGTAACCAAAGTTCAATTTGTGCAAGTGTTTGGTTTGTAAATGAATTTGACATTACAAATGAGGGATGCCCAGTTGCACATCACAAATTTACCAACCTTCCTTCCGCTAAGATTATAATATCTTTACCATCAATAGTATATTTATCTACTTGTGGCTTGATAGTATTTTTTGTTGTACCATAATTTTTATCTAACCACGCCATATCAATTTCATTATCAAAATGTCATATATTACAAACAACAGTTTTATCTTTCATTGATTTGAAATGTCTATCAACAATTATATTTAAATTTCCTGTTGCTGTACCGACAACATTTGCTTCATTTGCTGCTTCATGCATAGTTTTTACTTCGTACCATTCCATAGCAGCTTGTAATGC
>CAZKEK010000099.1:0-4106 GCA_964551805.1 uncultured Candidatus Peribacteria bacterium | reverse complement strand
AAAAGTATCGCCTATAGAAAGAACAATTCACAACTGCATTTTAATAAAAATTAATTACTAATTTACTATTTTTTTATAGTACAAATTATGTATATAAATCTATACAATAATAAAAAAACAGAGCTAAAACGAAAAATACAGAAAATATGAAAAAACACCCATTTTTTAGTAAATATGCTGAATTTTAAGCATCATTTTTCACATCGAGTGGCACAATATACCACCCAGCATCAAAAAATACAAGTTTTAGAGCCGTGTTTTAGCGTTTTTTTACTAAAAAACAGAGGAGTACTCCTCTGCCAAAAATATTTTTTAATTACGCATTCACGTCATTCCCGCGAAGGCGGGAATCCAATTATATTTTTTATTCTAATTTCTAAATTCTATTTATTTATTTCTGAATTTTGAATTTTGAATTCTGAATTCTGAATTGTGTATTTTCTTATAAATAGTTTCCATCACTGTTAGTTGTTCACTGTTAGTTGTTCACTATTTTTTAAGTTCATATTCCTGTATTTGTTGCTTAACAAGCGCTTCATCTTCCGGATTTGTTATTCCAAACCAGGTATCTGGCGTAGAATAGAGCTTCATGCGGATGTCCCCTGTTTTTATAAGATGAGAAAGTTCTACGGGAAGGTAACACTCTACCCTTCTATCTTCCGCATGCTGAGCCTTGAATTGAGTCAATACAGCGTCCAACAAGACTAACGCTGATTTGGTCAGTCAAAAAATATTCATACTAGAAAGATCTGTAGAATGCAATCAGAAACTAGCAAGATTGTTTTTTTCGATACCGATATGTTCTTGGATATCTTGGACATACCCTTCACTATCCACTTGAAAGATTCCTCTATTCGTAGATCCAGCATCTGGTAAGACATTTTCAAGGATATATCACAAAGTAACAGATTCATCCGAATGACGCAAATGATCTACCACAAGAGCAAACGAACGCGCTCCATAAATATCATCACCATTACACACAACAAACGGCCCATCAATATAATCTTTTGCGCTACAAATTGCATCCATAGTTCATCGTGGTCTATCCCTCAAAGATTCATCAAAAGACTGAATGGCGTATTCCACGGGAATTCACTTATACATCGTTCAGAATTTTTCTTTGAACGGTTGCTCCGTCATTTTCCCCACAATAAAAACTATTTTAGCAAATCATGCAGGCAAAGCTTGCTGCAAAGAATATTCAATAAGTGTAGTATCATTTGGTCCAACCTGAGCGAATTGTTTTATTTTCCCGCCAAAACGAGATGACATGCCAGCAACCATATAGACTAACGAGATTTTTTTCTCCATTGAGGATAGAAAAGAATAAAAAACACACCTAGATATGTATATACTGGACTAATAGGACAATTTCAAGAAGAAAAAAAATATATAAAAAAAAGTCTCCGTAAATATACAGAGACTTCCAATACATTAATAATATAAACACTAATTAATTATTTTTTTAACATGTCTTTAGCGTGATCGCTAAACAAAAACATACCATTAGGCGTAGAATTTAGCCAACCACGATTCTCTAATATAACGATATCCTGGCTAATTCCGTCTTTAGGCATAAGCCGAGCAATTGGTGTTTGTTGTAATCTTCTTGAAATTTCCACAGAGGAAATAGGAACAAAATTGTCGTTTCCGTCTTTAAAACAGAAATCACAAATTTCTTTTAGAATACCCACTTGATGAGTCATAAACGGAAGGTTTGGAAGTTTTCCATTAAGAATTTGTTGATAGGTAACTGACTGTAGGAAAAGTTGACTTGGTGTAATTTTTTGTTTTGGCATATGTTTTTTTGTTTTAAGTGTGAAATTAGTATATAGATTATAATATAAAAGTCAATCCATATTTATTATTTTTCGTTACAAAAAAAAGCTATCTAATGATAATCAGATAGCCATCTCCATTTGGGGACGGCTTGCCTATTATCTATTAGGCTTACAGAATAAGTACGTCTCTACTCATTGTGTATGCCAAATAAATTTGAATGCCGTCTCCAAAGGTATACGTGCGAACATTTCACTTGGGTAAGTTACTGAGTTAGCGAACAAATCTTTAGAATACTAAGAGATTTGTAATTGTTTTTTTTGTACTGGCCCACATGGCTTAGCTCATTTTTGTTTGGGTGTTTTTTTGTTTACGTCAACAATATATCATTGTATACCAAGAAAACAAAGTAATTATACAATTATCATATAGCTTTTCGTTAGCACACGATTGTTTTTATAATAATAAGTATATTGTCATATATACATTTTTATTATAGAATAGAGTTTTTTTTTCTTATAAAAAAAGGCTAGGAAACTAGTTCCTAACCAATATATACAACACAATTCAAAAACTATTGAGCAACCACTCATGAAGCTGTTGCTTCACCAGTAACTGGTGATGGTTGTGTAGCTGGAGCAGTAGAAAAATCTACAACAGGAGCAACTTCTGCACCAGTTTGTGCTTCAAATTGATTAGATTTTTCAAATCCAAACATACCTGCTACCATATTTGTAGGGAATGTACGAAGCATAACATTGTACGTATTTACTACATCATTATAATTTTTTCTTTCTACAGCGATTCTATTTTCTGTACCTTCCAATTGTGTCATAAGATCACGAAAAGCCTGAATAGATTGTAAGGTAGGATAATTTTCCACTACAGCAAGCAATTTAGACAAAGAAGAAGAAACTTCTCATTGTGCTGCTTGAAATTTAGCCAATGCAGCTGAATCTTTGATATCCACATTCATTTGTGTTGCTTTGGATCTTGCTTCTACTACAGCAGTCAATACTCCACTTTCTTGTGCAGCAGCACCTTTTACGGTATTTACAAGATTTGGAATCAAATCCAATCTTCTTTGGTACACATTTTCTACTTGTGATCGAGCAGTAGTAACTTTTTCATTGGTAGCCACCAATCCATTATATTTACTTATCATCCAACCACCAACAAGGACAATAACCGCAATAACAATAATTCGTAATTTTTTCATGTGATAATCTATAAAGAATAAAACAATAAGATACTAAACAAACTTTGTATATTTTCAATCTAATTTTACTACCATCAATTCGAAGAGCTAAATTCTAAATTCTAAATTATTTATTTGTTTCTAACTTCTAAATTCTAAATTCTAAATTCTGAATTCTGAATTCCTAATCTCCCGCTCCTCATCATCCAGAGAAACCTCCTCCCCCACTAAATCCTCATCCTCCTCATCAACCAAAACTTCATCATCCAAAGCCTCCTCTACCAAACATACTTGGCATAAAGCCAATCAGTCCAAAGAAAATTCCAATGGCGACAAAAAGCAGTAGCATACCCACGAAATAAATTCCTACGAAGAAAAGCAAAGAAAATAAGAGAGAAAGTCAGAGAGTTATTCATTTTTTTAGTGATCATTTTTTTCATTTTTTCAAAAAACGTCTAAGTCAAACTCAAAGAAAAAATCAAACAAAAATAGCAAAACCAACAAACGAATCATCTGATTTTTCCGTTGATGCGGATGTAGAGATTACCGGAATTTCTCCGCCAATAATTTGCTTACTTTTTTCATAAAAAACTTTAATTGCACCAGCGATATCACCGTTATCTACCAAAGGACGAATATCATTTTCTATCACTTGAGAAGCCATCAAATCAGGATATACCCCCTCCAATCCATATCAAACAATTATTCTGATTTTTTTCTCTTCAGACGAGATCAACAACAGCAATCCATTATTCACGTCCTTTTTTCCTATCCCGTTATCAGAAAATATTTTCATTCAAATATCAACCAATTCATTTCCATTTCTATTGGGGAAAACAACAGCAACAAGCTGATTGCTAGATTCCATCTCATATGTTTTGGCAAGCGCATTCAATTCACTCGTTTGACTTGCAGACAAGACATTGGAAAAATCAGTTACCCATTGAGTAAGCTGAGGTAAATGCATAGGATCAACCGATGTTTGTGCAAACACACCAAAAGACACGACCAACAAACAAAAAGTCAAAAGACCTTTCAAACCACAACGTACCATTTGTACATTCAAGATATAAAAAGCTATAAGGTATTCTAATTTCTAAACACGCCCCTTTACGTCATTCCGGCA
>CAZKEK010000098.1:0-4157 GCA_964551805.1 uncultured Candidatus Peribacteria bacterium | reverse complement strand
TTACAACATAGCGTTGTGTTATCAGAATCTAAAAAACTATGACAACGCCATAGTTAATTATCATAAATTTTTGGAAGCTAACCCTGAAGATGGTGATGGTTTGTACAACTTGGCGCTTACTTATTATGCCAAAGAAAATTACTCTAAAGCCATAGAGTTTTTTGAATAAATTCTGAATTTTCTTATATTCAAACTATTTCCACTTCCGCACCATATAACTCCTCCATTTTGGACAAAACCTCACCAACCTTATATCTCGGATCTTGCTGCGCAGCATAATACCATTTATGCGGATCTACGAAAATTATTTTTTTTACATTATGAAAATCTTGAAATATTTCTGCATAGGTACAAATAATAACTGACTTTAGACCCTTTTTAATCTCCCATCGATGAACATCTTTTTGATTCTGGGTATTGCTCGACAACAAGGTAACTATAGTTGAATCATCAGAAAGCTTCTTTACATCAGCTGAAATCTCATCGTTCGTCATCGTTCGTAAGTCGGGAAATACAATCAAGGTCTGTCCTTCTGGAGCAATTTTTATCGCGAGCGAAGCGAGCTTTTGTCGATTTTTATCAGGAGCGGAGCGAGCTTTTGTCGATTTGCTTTCACGTTCCAAAAGTTTTTCCATATCAGGAGTAAAAAACAATCTTACGACAGATTTATACGTGGTATAATAATTTTCTACCATCCAATGAATAAGTTTCAATGTAGGAAGAGAAATAAACCCTTTGTAGAGAAGTTCCGCTTTGGTCGTAGCCAGATGTTGATATTGTTCAGAAAAGGAAAGTGTTTCTCCCAATGCCAAAAAATATTGATTGCCAAAAACCAGCAAATCTCAGGCCTTTATCTTCGATATTTTTTTTCATTTTTTTCATCATCAAAAATCATCCGCAGAATCATCAGACAGCTTACAGATCTTATCAAAACCAAAAAAACGATCAAAACTATAGAGATACACTACCAAACAACAAAGAATAAAAGTAAGCAAAATATAGAGAAACCAAAAAACAATACAATGCATTCTGTCCTCCTTTGTAAAGGAGGGGGTACCCTTTAGGGTGGAGGATTTATGAACAAAATAACACAATAGTCTACAAATCCCTCTGTCTGGAGCTTGTCCCGGTAATTCATCGGGAGACTTCTCCCTTTGCAAAGGGAGACAAATATTTGAGACACAAAAACTTGCTTTTTATTGTAAAATACATATAATATACCTGTAAAAAACAGTTTCAACTGTATTTCCTTTGAAACTTTATCCCATTTTAAAAACAAAAAAATGCTAAAACAAGCCGAAAAACTAGGAAACATGCTTGCATGAACCTGATGAAAAAAAACACCAAGCAAAGCAATGACATCATCTATGAATAGTCATTGATCATGATATGTCTTTTTTCACATCAAACCATTCAAAGACAATGATCGCGGAGTCAATCATCGAGATACCGTGAGCAAAAATATCATCAGTCTCAAAAACAAGAAAATAATTTTCATGATTAGTGGAAATAGTTCTGACATTAAATTATATGTTGGTGTCCCAAAAGATTTCAAAGATTATTTTCAAAATACATTTTTTGCAAGTTATCCAACATCAGATCTTATAGAACTCAAAGATTCAATAGCCATTCCGCAAAATAGAGAACGACTTATTTTTTCCAAAGAAGGAACATTGTTAGATAAAGATGCATTCACCAGATGAGGAACCTATATGGATCCGATGAACGGAATATTTTCACTCTACAATATGGTAGATGCAAATTCTCAGCTCAATATCTATTTCACCTATACATTCAAATTACAAAAGAATTTTATCCAATATATGAACGCAGTTTTCAAATGGATCCGAGAGCCAAAAAAGAAAAACGAAGATGGCACGCCAATAGAAAAAACACCGGAAATAAAACCAGAAATATTTGGTTCTTTGAGTTACAAAATTATCAGCAAAGATCCATATATCAGAGAATCTCTGAAAAAAAATATCATCGCAGCGTTTGCGCCATATATTTCCAATGGAAAAATAAAAATAAAAAATTCTGAAAAATTTCACGGAATGACTCATGCTCAAGCGGGGAATTTCTTTCACCTTCCGACTATAGAAAACTTCAATAAAGGATTGGATTATACCTTGTATAGAAAACTCCCTTACCCAACAAACTTACCTACGACCAAAAATACAAAAGCAGAAGATCTTACCGTATTGGGTAATACCGATTATAGAGGAGAAAAAATAACATTTGGTATCAGAGAAGAAGATAAATTTAGACATATGTATATTGTCGGTAAAACAGGTACAGGTAAATCTACCTTTATCGCAAATTTATTGAAAAGCGATATGATCGCAGGGAAATGATTAGCACTGTTGGATCCGCATGGAGAATTGGTGGATACCGTACTAGAACATATTCCAAAGAGCAGAATCAATGATGTTATTTTGTTTGATGTATCAGATTCAGACTTTCCTATTGGATTTAATCTGCTTCAAGGAAGCACAGAAGAAGAAAAAAGTTTGATAGCGTCATGAGTAGTTTCCACATTTAAAAAACTTTTTGATAATAGTCGATGACCAAGATTGGAATATATTTTGAGAAATGTAGCAATTGCACTCGTAGATTATCCTAATGCTACCCTGATGCATATCCTCAGAATGTTGACCGACAAAGTTTTTCGTGAAGAAGTAGTTACCCATATAAAAGATGCCGTTGTACTAAAATTCTGGACAAACGAATTTGCAAAATGGAATGATAAACAAAGAGAAGAAGCCGTAGGACCGATAACCAACAAAGTCGGACAATTTCTCTCGTCCAAATTGGTCAGAAATATTTTTGGTCAGCCAAGAACGAAATTAAGTTTAAGAAAAGCAATGGATGAAGGAAAAATTATCTTAGTAAATTTGAGTAAAGGAAGAATTGGAGAAGATAACGCAAATATGATTGGATCATTGCTGGTAACGAAATTCCAGATCGATGCTATGTCGAGAGCTGATATCGCGGCACACGACAGAAGACCATTTTATCTGTATATCGATGAGTTCCAAAACTTTGCATCAGAATCATTTGCTACTATCCTTTCAGAAGCTAGAAAATATAAACTCGCACTTATCGTAGCCAACCAATATACCGCTCAGCTTGATGAAAAGACAAGAGACGCCATCTTTGGTAACGTAGGGACAACCATAGCATTTACCTTAGGAAAAGATGATGCTGACACCATCACGGGACAATTCAAAAACATGGCGAGCGTCAACGACCTTATTTCTCTTCCAAAATATACCGCATATACCAGACTCATGATCGATGGAATCTCATCTGATCCATTTTCGATGAAAACATTGCCTATCACCACACCAGAATGATCACTCGAATTGATCGACAAAATCAGAAAACAAT
This sequence comes from uncultured Candidatus Peribacteria bacterium, assembly GCA_964551805.1. Taxonomy (GTDB): domain Bacteria; phylum Patescibacteriota; class Gracilibacteria; order Absconditabacterales; family Absconditicoccaceae; genus CAJBLF01. The sequence goes on along the minus strand of CAZKEK010000098.1, from coordinate 767 downwards.
CAAGACAAAGATACGCGATGGAAAGAGGTCAATTGGAAAAACTTATGACCGCATGGACAAACAAAACGTTTTCTGTCCAAGAAAAAATTATGGAAAAAGCAAAATTAGAATCATTGGGAGTAAGCGAAGAAGAAATGGAAAATCTCCATGATTTGTTTGTGGAACAACATACCAGCTACTTCACAGAATTTGCCGTAGACGGCGTGGAACCTGACGCAATTATTTTCGATACAGAATACTATGCACACAAAGCAATTTGGTATACGAAACCAAAATGATTGGAAGATCAAGCTACTATAAAATATGAAACAGGAGGAAAAGTTTCTTTTGGAGAACAAACAGAAATAGCGATTAATGTAGATATTTACCAGCATCAAACGATTCAAATAGAAAATAATTGATGACCATTGATGATACGAATAGGAAACAAAGCCAATGCACTTCAACAATTAGATGCTATCTATAAACAAGCAGGTGTCACTACACAAAATTATTTAAAATTTTGTCCAAATATTGCAAAAATAGAAAAAGATATCCCTGCTCAGACACCAGCCACACAAACAACAACAAGCACAACAAATACAGCAGTCGTGAGCACACAACAAGTAGCAACTACGGAAGCTGGATTTAGCATCAAAGACATCAAACTCGGACAAGAATATGACGGATATATCAAACTCACGTACAACTACGGAATGTTCGTCACCGTAAAATGAGTTGAATGATTATTACACAAAAACTTTATCGTCGCTCCCGCATGAGTTGAA